>JAGGXD010000104.1 GCA_021163295.1 Bacteroidales bacterium | reverse complement strand
ATTGATTTAACCAAACAGTCTCATTCTCAAAGTGAGTTTCTATTTTCACCCTTCCGTCTTCGGTCTGGTATATTAATATTTGGTTGTTCATTTTCTTATCTATTACTTAATTATCAATTAATAATGTAGCGATAATTTGTTTTCTGTATATTTTCATTCTGTACCATTATAAAATTCCTCCTCATTCCATTTTAAAGAAACGCCTTCGGCGCACTCTGGCAGGTCTTTCCATATGTATTGCTTTTTCCTTTTCTCTTTTTCTTCCCACTCACCTATACTGACGCTTCCTACGGTCGGTCAGCACAAGCTACTGACGCTTCCTACGGTCGGTCAGCACAAGCTACTGACGCTTCCTACGGTCGGTCAGCACAAGCTCAACTACTTAACTACTCAACTTCTTCCCCTCAAGTTCCTTAACCTTATCCCTCAGCTCCTTAATCCTTAATTCCCTATCAATAAAAAGATTGTTAAACCGTTTCAGTTCTTTATTTTTTTCCTCCAGTTCTTTTGTTCGTTCCTGTACCAGTTCTTCGAGATGTTCGCGATGTTTGTAGAGTTCATCTTTCGCTTGTTTAAGTTCGTTAATATTCTGTCTCAGTTCATGAGTACGTTCAGCAACTAAATCTTCCAATAATATATTAGATTTCTTCTTTGTCCGATAGCGATAGTATATTAAAAAGATAATTAATAGAGCAATTACTAAACTTAAAATGAGTTGTGATCTTTGAGAACTTATTTTTTTAAGTTGAAGTTTATATGTTTGTTTTTCTTTTTCTTTTTTCTCGGTTTCATACTTTATTTGCATTTCGGTTACTTTATTGCCAAGCTCTTCTGAAAACTGCTCTTTTGTAATTTTCGCATAGTCTTTCTGGTAATTAAGTGCTTTTTGATAATTTCCCATCAATTCGTAATATAAAGACAAAGCAAAAACATTATCATTAATCAGTCCTTTATTATCTAGTTCTTCAGCTAAATCCTTAGATTCAATAATATACGGGTAAGCTTTACCAGGTTCATTATTTTCCAAATAATATTCAGCAATATTAAAAACAGTAAGAGATATTTCCCATTTATTGTCAAGTTCCCTGACAATTTCTAAGGATTTTACACGGTATTCTAAAACTTTTTCCATTTCACCGGTTGCTAAATATACGTTTCCTATGTTATTGTATATTTGAGAAATACCAGCTTTATCACCAATTTCTTCTTTTATTACCAGTGCTTTGGAATAGTAATCTAAAGCTTCATCATATTTGGCGGTTTTTGCCATTACGTTACCGATAAGAATAAACGATTGGGAAATATCCATCTTATTACCAATTTTTTGTCTTATATCCAGTGCTTGTTCATAATATTCCAATGCTTTATCATAATTTTCCATATAGAAATTTGCCTGCCCGAGATTTCTATAAGAATTAGCAATACCATTTTCATCATTGATCAACTCCATGATCTCTAAAGCTTTCATGAAATAGTTCATGGATTTTTCAGTATCACCTATATTATTATAAGCAATACCAAGATAACCAAAAGCTTCAGCTTTGGATTTTTGATTATTAAATTTCTCAGATAAGTTGACTGCCTGCTCTGCAAATGCAATTCTTTCATTAGGCGGCAGTTCCCAATAAGCTCCGGCTAATTCGTTCAGAATTTCCAGCTTTTCATTGCCTGTTACATTTTCCAGTATTCTTTTAAGACTATCAATTTTCACATCCTCAGCGAATAGGTTTTTTATTATAAGCAATAACAGGAAAATGAATAATATTTTTTTCATTTCTAATATATATTAAAAGTTATATGTTTATGCTTTTTTGCACTTTGCTCTCAACACTTAGCTCTTACTCACCCATACTGACGCTTCCTGCGGTCGGTCAGCACAGGCTCAACTTACTAAACTACTTAACTACTCAACCTCCTTTCCAGTTCTTTCACCTTATCTTTCAATTCCTTAATCCTGAATTCCCTATCTACAAATAGTTTGTTGAATTGTGCAAGTTTTTCATTTTTTTCTTCCAGTTCTTTTGTTCGTTCTTTCACCAGTTCTTCGAGATGTTCACTGTATTTTGCAAGTTCTGCTTCTGCTTTCTTTTTCTCAGTAATATTCCTGGCAAGCTTAACTATACTGACTATTTTTCCCTGAGTATCTTTTATAGGAATTCCAATATCATCCCAGTAACTTTCGCCAACACCTGTTACCGATTTTAAATGGACAATTCCTTGTTCAATTTTACCTGTTTTTAATGCTTTTACAATTGGGCAACCAGGACAAATATCACTTCTGCCTGGCAAAGCTTTGTAACAAAACTGATTTACTGCATTAGGATTAAGTTGAATAGTTGCTTTATTCGCCCATAATATTTTTAGATTGGCATCAAGTTGTAGTACTACATCTGGCATGCTATCAAGGATAGTGCGCATTTTTTCTTCGCTCTCATGCAGGGCTTCCCTAACTATTTTTCGCTCTGTAATGTCTGAATAATGTTCAATTCTTCCGCCTTTATAAAGTCCCGTTTTAATAGGTTGACTCCAATGTTCAAGCCAGCGTTCTTCACGATCTCCTTCAGCAAGCACATGGCATTCAAAATTTTCCATGTAAGTGTTATTCCTATAAGTAGCAAATACCTTTTGCCTGAAGTTTGCCGGATCTTCGAAAATATTTTTTATTTTTAATTGAATTAGTTGTTGTTTATCTTTTCCAATTACATCTTCTCTTTTCAAACCGAAATATTTTTCTGTTGCGCTATTTATCCACACAACTTTAAAATCAGAATCAAGGATAAAAATACCAACAGAAGAAGTATCAAGCACATCATCGATCAATGAGCGATATCTCCTCTCGCTTTCCCTTAATTCTTCTGTTCTTTTCTTAACCGTTTCATCCAATAATTCTCTTTCTGCACGCAATTTATCTTCTGCTTCTTTTATTCTGAACATTACATTTATCTGTGCTGATAGTTCGTTTGGTTCAATTGGTTTTGTGAAAAATGCATCGGCGCCTGCATCCAAACCTTTTATCTTGCTTTCCATATCGGTTCTGATTGCCGTGAGCATAATCACCGGAATATGCTTTGTTAATTCCCCTTCCTTCAGTTTCTTACAGACTTCGTAACCATCCATTTTGGGCATGATGATATCCAGAAGGATAGTATCGGGTTGTTCCTTTCTGGCAATATCTAATCCTTCTTTACCCGATTGTGCAATAAAAACTTCACAGTTGGGTATGAATTTTTTTAATAACGCTTTGATGGCTACTAAGTTGTCTTTCTGGTCGTCAATTGCTAAGATTTTTTTCATAATATTATCAGGTTGCTGATTTCTTTAAGTAATGCCTCAGGATCAATAGGTTTGGCGATATATCCGTCACATCCGGCGGCAAGGAATTTTTCTTTGTCTTCCTTCATAGCATGGGCGGTTACTGCAATTACCGGGATTTTCCTGGTTTCTTCATTGTTTTTCAATATTCTCACAACTTCAATACCATCCATTTCAGGAAGAGCCATATCGAGCAAAATTGCATCCGGCAATTCTGATATTGCAACTTTCAAACCCTGTTTGCCATCAAAAGCTTCAAGCACACTGTATTTATCCTTTATAATTGCTTTGATCGTTGTCATATTATCCGGATTATCTTCCACAATCAAAATATTAGGTAGATCTGTATCTTTATTCCTTTTTTTCTTTCCTTCCATTCTCTTTTTCATATCTTCACTTTTTCTCCCATTCACCTTTTCTCCTTCATCTTTTGTCTTTAAACCCGGATCATTCCCAAGCATCATTTTTACCTTAACAAGCAAGCCATTAATATCAATATCACCCTTCTGAATCAATTGGTGGATACTATTAACACTTAATTTAGAAAGATCTTCACGGGTAAGGTCTTTTGCCGTTAGGATAAGAACCGGTATGTTTCTGGTTTCCTCTGTACTTCTAATGTTTTCCAGAACTTCAAATCCATCCATCTCCGGCATCATCAAATCAAGAATAATTCCATCGGGGATTGTATGTTTAATATATTCCAGCGCCTGTTTGCCCCCATTTGTCACATCCACTATGTATTCTTCTTTCTCAAGAACTGCTTTTATCTGAAGGATCGTAGCTTCGTTATCTTCCACAATCAATAAGCGGGTTTCTGACTTTTTCTTTCCATTTGGTACAGAAATTTCCGGATTTATTATTTTCATGTTATGCATGCCAACTTCTCCCTGCCATTTTATTGGAAGAGTTATTGTAAATGCAGAGCCTTCTCCGGGTTTACTTTTAACATCAATATCACCATTCAAAATTTTTGTCAACTTATAAACGATTGCAAGTCCCAGACCTGTTCCTTGGTATTGTCGCGATGATGAACCGTCAACCTGCCTGAATTCATCAAAAATATAAGACAGTTCGTCTTGCGGAATTCCAATTCCAGTATCTTTAATATTGATATATACTTTTTCGGAATCGAAATTCACTTGAATATCTATATTGCCCTTTTCCGTAAACTTTATTGAATTGCTGATAATATTTTGTAATACCTGGTGAAGTTTGGCTTCATCCGTTTCAATTTCAGGCAAATCAGCCTTTATGTCCAGTTTTAATTCCAAATCCTTTTCCTGAACAATTGGCATAAAGCTGTCTTTAATATTACCAAGCAAAGTATTCAAAAAGATAAATTCCGGGTTCAAATCTACTTTTCCGGCTTCAATCTTCGAAAGATCAAGTATATCATTAATTAGAGATAGAAGTTGTTTGCCGTTTCTTTCCACAATTTCGAGGTAATCATTTTCTTCCTCAGATAGTTTATCTTTTGTCTGCATAATAAGCACACGTGAAAGCGACATTATTGAATTAAGCGGTGTTCGCAGTTCATGACTCATATTTGAGAGGAATTCGCTTTTTAGTCTGTTTGCCTCTTCCACCTGTTTTCTTTGAACCTCAAGCTCAAGGTTTTGTTCCTGCAATTCCACTGAAGATCTCTGCAACTCTTCTGTCTGGTTCTGAAGCTCTTCGGTTTGCGCCTGTAATTCTTCAGATTGTTCCTGCAGTTCTTCAGTTTGTGCTTCAAGTTGCAGGTTCGTTTTGGAAAGATGCTCTGCTAGAATCCGGGTTCTCTCATTTCCCAGTAAACTTGAGTAAGAGGAATTTATACTTCTCCATGATTGTTTAATAATATCAAAACACTCTTTACTGAAGCTGTGAATATTTACAAGTGAAATCAGAGCTACAACCGTTTCTTCAATCATTATCGGGATAGTTATAATTTCTTTTGGAATCAGATCACCGGCAGTTGTTCTGAATTTAAAAATTGTATTTTCAGGGATATTCCGAAGATAATAAATGCTTTTTTTCGCAAACACATTACCAAATTCACCTTCAGGGTTTTCCGCGTTAAAAGATTTTAGAAGTTTTGTATTGGCTCCCACTGACGTAAAATGTTCAAATTCCGATGTTTCCTCATTTAAGATATAAAATGCACCCATATTTGCTTCAGTTATTTGCATCAACTGTTTGAGCAATGTTGTGCCAAATTCCTCCATAGAGGATTTGCCAACCATTGTTTCGAAAATATCCATAGAGCCTTTTTGAGTAGCAATCAAAGATTCAAGGTGGTCCAGAGTTTTATTTGTAGAATCCGCCAGGGAACCCAGTTCATCATCTGAATGAACAACATTTCTGACCGAATAATCCCCACCCGTAATCTTTTGGGCTACAATGTTCATATCAACAACAGGCTTTGATATTCGTTTGCTGATCCAAAAAACAATCAAAACGATCAATAAAGCAGAAACAATAAAAAGAACAATAAAATTTATAATCAGACCACGAATTGGTGCATTCAATTCAGACATATCCTGTTTACAGATAAAGCCCCACCCTGTTTGCGGAATAAATGTATATGCAGCTAAAACTTCTTCGCCACGGTAATCCATGGCTTTGACAATTCCTGTTTTACCTTCTACTGCATTTACAGCCGGTTCGGAAGAAATTTGAAGATTCAAAGGAGCATTATCATACGTGCGCAGTTCGTTTAATGCCATAACATCTTTGTTTACAATAAGTGTTTCACCGGTTTTGCCAAGACCTACCCTGTCTGACAATAATGCATAAAGAGAATTATCCAGATCAATACGCGCTACCATAATGCCGATAATATGTCCCGGATCATGTATTTTACAAAATATTGGAATAGAAAAAGTCATTTCATTTTCTGCAATTTCCTTTGAATAATAGATATCTTTAATGAAAAATTCTCCGGTTTCCATAGTTTTGGTGAAATAAATATTATCAGATTTATCTATTCCTTCGGAATCAATATTGGTTGATAATTCAACGATACCTGTTTGTGGATTGATAATAAATATCTCTGTATATGAAGTATAGTTTTTCAAAAAACGGTTGAGTATTTTGCGAATATTCTGATATTCTAAAAAATCGTTCTGATCCTTTTCTTCTTTAAAATTTATTTCCTCCAGAATAATTAATTCATAATCGGCAGATGCTATAACAAGATCGGCTTTCCTTTCAGTCAACCAGTTTTCCAGTTGCTGGACTTTCAGATCACGAATCGCTGTAAGTTTATCAAAAGTTTCTAGTTCAATCGTTCGTTTCTCCTTATTATAGGTTACTAGAATACCAATTAATAAAGGCACCAATGCCAGGATAAGAAACCAGAAGGTTAGATTATTTCTTATGGTTTTAAATGTTAATAGTTTCATATTTATAAATTAGTTAAGTGTGACATTCACAACCCTGCTTATTTTACTTACCTCCCAGGGCTTTAATTCTGTTTTGCAAATCTCTGATTGTAAGCTCTCTGCCAACAAATACCTTCATTTGCTCTGAAAGTTTCCGGTTTTTCTCTTCCACTTCTCTGGTACGTTCTTTAACTAAGTCTTCCAGATGATCCCGGTGTCTCTTTAGTTCTTCTTCTGCCTGATTACGTTCGGTGATATCTACATGAACACCAACGGCTCTGTGTGAAACACCATCTTTATCTTTCTCAAAAGACTTCCCTTTACCTGATATCCACCTCCAATTTCCATCCTTTGTTTTTAATCTGAATTCAACCTCATAAGTCTGAGCATTCTTTACGTAATTTTCAACCTCAGGAACAATGGTTTTTTTATCATCAGGATGCATAAGATCAACCCAGGTTTCCAGTCTCATTGGAAGCTCACCCGGTTCATAACCCAGCATAGTATAATAACCCGGACTAAAATAAATATCATTAGTATCAAGATTCCAGTCCCAGAAACCGTGTTCTCCAGCATTCATTGCAAGTTCAAGGCGTTCACGGGTTTTTGCACATTCTTCTTCTATACGTTTTTTTTCGATTTTGGATTTCTCCAGTTCGACAATTTTGGCGTTTAGTTTGCCTAACTCAATTAAGAGCTGTTCTTTGGTTTTGTTTTCAAGATTTTTCATATATTAACTATATTTTCCTATATATCTTACAATATTTATTCTCCCGTCTGAATTTATTATTAAACCCTTCGATTGGCACTTCTGCTTCGCCAAGAATCAGGTATCCGTTTTGATTCAGTGACTTATACAGCTTTTTAAAAATTATCTTCTGATGGTCCAGGTTAAAGTATATTAAAACATTCCGGCAAAGCACAATATCGAACCCACCGAAAATACTATCAGGAGGCACGATATGATTTTTATCAAGCAGGTCGAAAAATGAGAAACTAACCTTTCTTTTAATTTCATGACTTATTTTAAACCGGTTTTCTTCTTTTGTGAAATATTTTTCATAGATACCATACTTTACTTTCTTAACACTTTCGAAACCATAATACCCGGCAGAGGCACGTTTTAATGCTTTTTTGTCGATATCGGTAGCAAAAATACTCATATTAACCGAGGCATCTTCTTTTCTAAGAAATTCATTAATAAGAACAGCCATTGAATAAGGCTCCTCGCCATATGAACAACCGGCAGACCAGATCCTGATGCTGTTATCATTTACTTTTGCTTTAGAAAGGAACAATTCCGGAATAACAATTTTGTTTATATACTCAAAAGCCAAAGAATTTCTAAAAAAACGACTAACATTAATTGTGAAAACATCAATCAGGTTATCTAATTCATCCGGTTGCCGGATTAGATATTCAAAATAATCATCAAAATTCTTTTGATTTGTATCATAAATCCTTTTTTGAATCCTTCGCTCAAGCATTGATGTCCGGTATCCTGTAAAATCAAAACCTCTTTGCTCCTTTAACAGATTAAGAATATTTTTAATTTTAGTTTTCATACTTTAATGTTACGAAATAACGAGTTAAGGGTTACGAGTGCGCTTCGCTCTTCCTTCTACAAATCAGGCGGGGGTTCATTCAGCAGCAACCAGTACATTTTGAGTTGGTTAATTGCATCATTAAATTTATCTGCATCAACCGGCTTTTGGATATAACTGTTTGCCCCGAAGTTATAACCATTAATCAGATCTTTTTCTTCTTTTGAGGATGTAAAAATCACAACCGGCAGAAGCCTGGTTCTTTTATCTGCCCTGATAGTTTTCAGGACATCCAGACCACTAATTTTCGGAAGATTAAGATCAAGCAATATTACGGCAGGCTTTTCTGTTTTATCTCTTTCGCTGTATTTATCTTCACAGAACAGGTAATCAAGCGCTTCCTGCCCGTCAACTACATGATCTATACTGTTAATAATACCTTTTGATCTTAAAGCAAGAATAGTCAGTTCTGCATCATCAGGGTTGTCTTCGACTAAGAGAATGTTTTTTTGTTTCATGTTTTTTGTTTCAGGTTCCGGTTCTATGTTTATTATGTTTTCTAAGTGTCTGATAAT
>JAGGXD010000009.1 GCA_021163295.1 Bacteroidales bacterium | reverse complement strand
TCTCAGCGGACTACAAGCCTGCGGCTTGAGCCCGCTAAGACTTCGCTCAGCTCCGCATTATACATTGAAAAATGTTATAGGAAATTGGAGGTTATTGAGTGTTCAGGAGTAGAATATTATAAATAGAAAATGCAGATAAAAAAGTGTGGCTCATGGATAGATTTGTTATTGTGTATCGCAATATACGAAACCAAAGTCAGGATGGATTGCTTCCTGGTTATCCTTTATGCAGTATATCTGAATGTCCACTGTATACTGTATTATCGCATAAGAGTGTCCATGAGCCACTTATTTTATTGGAGGCAAAAAGTAAGTGTCACGATTAGAAAAATTAAGAAAGACAAAATCTCTCAGTGACCTTGCTAAACTACTTGGTTTCCAGCCAAGAGCTGTCTCGTATATTCTATACAAAATCCCAGAAGACAGGAAATATATAGAATTCGAAATCCCGAAGAAAAATGGCGGAAAACGTATAATAAAAGCACCGACGGAAAAACTAAAACAATTACAAAACCGTTTGGCTGATTTATTAAATGAATGTTTTGACCAAATTAGTAAAGAAAGTAACAATAAATCTTTATCACATGGATTTAGAAAAAAACATTCTATTGTTACAAATGCGAAAAATCATAAGAATAAACGCTATGTTTTTAATGTTGATTTACAAGATTTTTTTCCATCCATAAATTTCGGACGTGTTCGGGGATTTTTTATCAAAAATCATCATTTTGGTTTAGAACCAAAGGTTGCTACTGTCATTGCTCAAATTGCCTGCCACAATAATGAACTTCCTCAAGGTAGCCCTTGTTCGCCAATAATCTCAAATCTAATCGGTCATCTACTAGATGTAAGAATGGTCAATTTAGCGAAGAAAGCAAAATGCACTTATTCTAGATATGCAGATGACTTGACATTCTCTACAAATAAAAAAAATTTTTCTCCTTTGATTACAATCAAGCAAGATGAAAATAATTGGATGGCAGGGGACAGGTTGGTAAAGGAAATAAAGAAAGTTGGATTTACTCTAAATACTGAAAAGACTTCAATGCAGTTTAAAACTGCTCGTCAAATGACTACAGGGCTGATTGTAAATGAAAAGATTAATGTACGGCGAGAGTATTACAAGAATGCAAGATCTATGTGTTATGAATTGTTTAGAACAGGTGAGTTTTATATAGATAAAAAAGACATTCCATTGAATAATGAGGAAGGGCATAAAGAAATAGGAACAATAAATCAACTTGAAGGAATTCTAAGTTTTATTTATCAAATTAAAAGACCACATGACAAAGCAAAATTGGGGAATAGAAGATTTCACCCTACAGCAATAACAAAACTATATAGAGATTTTTTATTTTACAAACACTTTTATTTTATGGAGATGCCGGTAATCTTATGTGAGGGAAAGACTGATATTATCTATCTAAAGTGTGCATTAAGGCAGTTAGCCAAATCATACACTGAATTTGTTGAGATGAACGATGATGGAACAAGTTACAAAATCAAGTTTCTGAATTCTTCACGTAATTTTAGAGATGTCTTTTCAATATCAACAGGAACATCAGGATTGAATCACCTAATGGAAATTTATGAAAAAAATATCTCTAAGTTTAAAGTTAAGGGAAAGGCATATCCTGTTATCATAATAATTGATAATGATGATGGGTCAAAAGAAATTAAAAAGAGGCTCAATATAAAAAACGATGAAAAGATTAAAGACTTCTATCATTTTGTTGAGAACCTATATGTACTAATCATACCAAAAGATAAGGATAAAGCCATAGAGGATTTGTTTGATACAGGAGTGCGTAAAACGAAAATAGACGGGAAAGTCTTTAATCGTGGGAAAAAAATTGATGAGAAAAAAGAATATGGCAAAATTGTTTTTGCCGAGAAAGTGATAAAAGCAAATCAACAAAAAATAAATTTTGACCGTTTTAAAGAAGTTTTCGATGAGGTGCAGAAAATAATTGAAGACTATAAAAAAAGAAATGTATAACAAATCACTGCACTGGATTTTTACTCCGCTGCGCTTCGCAAAAACCAGTGAGTTCATCCGTTATGAGCCAAGATATTGAATAAAATGGATAAGTTGGACTGTTTGTTTAGAAGGATATCAGACAGTATTGAAGCAGGTACTGCATTCTATCAAATTTGGTTCACGCTAAGGGGCCAAGGAAAAGCTCTTCCTGAATATTACAATGATATGAATGATTTCAGGTATGTTGATTTTTTCCATGCAATTAATTCTGGTACCTATCGACTGATGTTTATCGAATTAGGATGCCTTTTTGATACAGATCCCAGGGCAGCAAGTATAAGAAATCTGAAATCAGAACTTGTTAAAATTGGTAGGCAAGACCTTGTATCGCATATTGACAAACAGCTAAGTCCATACACCGATATGGTAAAAAATATTCTTACAATCCGATCTAAATTAATAGCACATAAAGAGCTCGGGGCTTCCTCTGAGGTTATTCACTCAAAATATGGTATTAAACCAGACATGATTAAAGATCTTCTGAAAATATGTTGCCTATTAATTAACGACATACACGAGAAGTTGTTTGGAAAAAACGGTGTTTTTTGCGCTGCTGAAACTGAACGTTTTGAAAATGCTACTTTTAAATTACTATCAGTATTGCGAAAAGGTCGCTCATAACAATCGGCTGCAAGGGACGGCAAACAGCGCGGCGGTTTTTCAAAAGTCAGTGCCCCGCACAAAATCTGGTGCTATTTCCAGGTTGGTTGCTCCGCATGTTTGCCGCCCCTGAGCCGTAGCGTTCGGGCGTGCTGCGCACGCCCGAATGCGGAGCTGAGCTATCGCTCCCTACCGCTGATTTATTCGGATGTGCGCTGATTCGCACACCCGAACAAATCCGCTGGAGCGAAAGTCTCAGCGGACT
>JAGGXD010000038.1 GCA_021163295.1 Bacteroidales bacterium | reverse complement strand
TGGCAAAGGCGGATCCTCTTCATCAATCCTCCTAAACATTAATGATAAAATATTTGTAATTATGCTTGACAAACATTATTTTTGTTAAGCATAATATATTTAAGAGATGTTTATAAACAGGATTAAAGAAATAAAACGTATTAGAACCGCCTTACAACAGGATGATTCGGTACTATTGGCGGTTTACGGAAGACGTAGATGTGGGAAATCTACATTGATAAAAAAAGTGATAACCGAAAACGATATCTATTTTGCTGCTGATTTACGAGAAAGATCTCTGCAAATTGAAGCTTTTGCTAAAACTATTGGAAGGGTTGTAAATGGTTTTTCAAAATTAAGATATCCCGATTGGGATTCACTATTTCATAACCTTAAAAATACCCTTAATCAAAAAATAACAATTTGCATTGATGAGTTTCCGTATTTGGTAAAGAATTCACCTGAGTTGCCTTCATTATTACAAAACATTATTGATAACAACATAAACGATAAATATAACCTGATTTTGTGCGGATCCTCTCAACAGATGATGCAAAGTATGACATTAAATAGTTCATCCCCTTTGTATGGACGCTGTGATGAAATACTTAATGTAAACCCTATGTTATTAGGTTGGTATAACGAATATTTTAAAAAAAATGCTATTGAAACAATCGAAGGATATAGTGTCTATGGCGGGGTTCCAAGATACTGGGAGTTGCAAAAAAAACATCAATCGCTTGCCGATAGCATAAAATATATTTTGCTTGATCCGGATGGCATCTTATTCAAAGAACCGGAAATGCTTTTTTTCGATGAAATGCGAACATCTGTATTGGCATTTTCAATACTTACTTTGATAGGTTTGGGTTGTAACCGTTTATCGGAAATTGCCGGACGATTGGAAAAACCCGCAACACAGCTTAACAGACCAATTAAATTATTGATTGATTTGGGCTATGTTAGAAGAGAAACACCATTTAACACATCTTTTAAATCAACAAAAAAAAGTCTTTATAAAATTTCTGATCCGTTTATGAATTTTTATTTCTCTTTCGTAGTACCAAATAAAAGCCGGTTAGAATTTGGTCTTATAGAACAGGTGTGGAACGAAATAAATGAGAATTTTAATCAATATGTTTCTGAAATATGGGAAGAATTATGTAGAAATGCAGTGCCACGATTGAAAATTGAAGGGAAAACATTTAATCCCGCGCAACGCTGGTGGGGAAATGGAACTAACCGAAAACCCATGGAAATAGACATTGTTGCCGAATCAACCGATAAATCAACCCTCTTGCTTGGTGAAGTAAAGTGGATTGATAATATTTCTGTTAAAAACATAATAAATGAATTAAAAGCAAAAATTGAAAATGCTCCTTTTATTCAAAATCAAAAAGTGCTACAGGTCCTGTTTCTAAAACAAGCACACGAAAATAATTCCAACGAAATAATTATTATAAAACCTGCTGACATTATTGCTGTTTTAAAGTGATTTTAGAATCATTTAATTTACTTACATCCTTGAAGATTTGTATTTCTTCTATATATGATATTACTTTAATCTTCTCTGCCCCGGGTTCCCATATCCCGGCTTCCGACTTCAGTTCGGGCTCCGGGTTTTTTCCCTTCCCTACTCACCCACTTACCCACTCAACTTACTTAACTACTTTTCGCCTTCGCGTAGCCGCTTCGGCGGAGCAAGGAAAGGGCAAAAGCAATAGCATAGGGCAACCAGGTATATAATGTATTAAAAAACAAACAAAGTAATGTACTGCATATAGGCTAACCACAAAAAGCATGACAAAAAATAAAAAAGAATAGCTGTCTGTTGAATGGATTGTGGACTATTTATTTTTAACTCTCTGTATTCTTGAAGGATGTTGGCTTGTATGAAAAACATCTGCAATAATCAGACATTCGTCTGTCACTTCATAAATAATCTTATACCTCCATTTTGATACTGACCTGTAATTTTCAGGCTCATTAGCTAAATATTCTTCTCTTGAGTATTTTTCAGGAAAATCGTTTAGGCTATGAGCAAGCTCTATCAGGTTTTTCTTTACATACCGTGCTGCACTTACAGAGTCTTCGGCAATAAAATCATAAATCCGGTCAAGGTTTTCTTTTGCTTTGTTGTCCCAACGTATGGGAAGCCCCTTTTTCTTTACCAATTTTCCATCCCCTTTTCAACTTCTTCCTGAGTTGTGTAAAGCCCTGACTTTACCCGTTTTGAAGCTGCTTTTACCCTGCTTTTAAGGTCTTTTTGTGTAATTGGTGTGCCATCAACATTATAACCTGCAATTTCAGATTTTTTATATTCTCTACTCATAGCATGCACCATTTTCAGGAAAGTCTCATCTGCATGGTCAATATAACTATGAAGCTCTTTTCTTAATTCCGTTGCGCCCATAATATTGTTTTTTACAAAATTAACGAATTTTTCTTTAATAAGTCGTTATACCGGATTTCTACTGGCTGTAATTGTTCCGTGTCAATCGTTTTTAAAACCTCGTCCCGTAATCATACCACTCCAACCCATTATCCGCCTGTAATTCTTTGCCGTTGTAAAGGTACTGCGACTTATCAGAGTCATTTTCACACTCCCCAAACACAACCTTTCTTAATTTGTTACCATTTGCATCGTAAAGATAACGGATAGCACGGTCTTTTTCAAGGACTATTGCTCTTGAACCTCGTACTCCGACTCCAGTTCGGGGTACGAGTTTCTCTTCCCTATCCCGGTCTCCGGCTCCAGTTCGGAGTCCGGGTTTTTATTTTCTCTCCCTATTTACTATTTACTACATACCTCTTACTTCTTCACTTCTCATCTTCTCACTCATAACCCATATTCTTTCCGTATCTGTTCTCTCATGTATACTTCAATATCTTCAGAAGTTACCTGGTATTTTGGTTCTAAAAGTTCGAAATTCTCTTCTTGTTTAAATAAGGATCCATTTGAAAGTATACCTAATATCATCTTTGATTTCATGCGGTGACGGGAATACTTGCCACAGCGGTCAACAATATCTTTTACTGAAATACCTGCCATTAGTATTGAGTAAACATCATAATAATCACGAAATTGATACCTTCGGGACATCA
>JAGGXD010000260.1 GCA_021163295.1 Bacteroidales bacterium | reverse complement strand
ATTTAAATGGTTCCTCAGAGCCATACAGTATAATATGAAGTGCTTCTTTTGGTATTTTGGCAATGGGGGTATCCAGAGTAAAACCAAATTTCTCAGCAATAGCTTCCAATTGCCAGAAAACAAGGATATTTTTGTATTTTCCCATAGGCTCAATACCGCCTTTCCTAATACTTTTTGAGCGGTCAGGAATAATTTTCTTTACATCCACTTCAGGAACAGTACCCAGACCATTGCATACCGGGCAAGCTCCTTGTGGAGAATTAAATGAGAATGTATGAGGAGCAGGTTCGTTATATGAAATTCCGGTTGTCGGACACATAAGATGCCGGCTATAGTAATGGATATCGTCAGATGAAAGCACTATTAGAATTCCATCCCCCTGTTCAAGAGCAATTTGAATAGACTCTTTCAATCTCCCTGACGTAGAATTTTCAACTTTGATTTTATCTACTACAGTTTCAATATTGTGAATTTTGTACCTGTCAACCTTCATTCCGGGTACCAGTTCCTTAATCTCTCCATCTATCCTTACATGAAGGAACCCTTTTCTCCTTATCCCCTCAAAAAGCTCTTTATAATGACCTTTTCTTCCTTTCACCAGAGGTGCCAGGATCATTATTTTCTTGTCTTTGTACCTGTCAGACATTAAGGTGATAATTTGCTCATCGGAATACTTTACCATTTGCTCACCTGTCTTCCATGAATATGCAAGACCTGCTCTTGCATATAGCAATCTTAAAAAATCATATATCTCGGTAATTGTACCGACGGTTGACCGTGGATTTTTATTAGTTGATTTTTGTTCAATAGAGATTACCGGACTAAGACCTTGTATTTGATCTACTTCCGGCCTTTCCATACCACCCATAAACTGCCTTGCATAAGCAGAAAGAGTTTCCATATACCTTCTCTGACCTTCGGCATAAATTGTATCGAAAGCCAGAGACGACTTACCACTTCCACTTAATCCGGTAATTACGGTTAGTTTGTTCCTGGGAATAAAAACATCAATATTCTTAAGATTATGCTCGCGGGCACCTAAAACAATAATACCTGAAGTTTGATCTTTTGCTTTCAATTCTTCGAATAGTTTATGATGCTTTTCCTCATTACACCGAAACTCACAAAAGTACTTCTTTTTGGTTAAACAGGGAAAGGAAAGGATAAAGAATTATGTACTGGTTTGAGGGAGCTAGAACTTATAACTTACACCGGAAAACAGCCCAACAGAAAATGGATGAACATGAAGTCTTGTTCCTGACGAAAACGAATTAAGATAATATTTAAAAGTTGGCTCAATACTGAACGATAATTGATCTGAGAATCCGTATTCAATACCAAATCCAACAACACTACTATAATTAAGTTTATAAATATCGTCTGTTTTCCCCAGATTAATTTTCTGACCGTCAAATTCAGCAAAAACATTATTACCTACAAGGAGATTAGTGCTGACACCTCCCAAAAGTTGAAAATCTATTACTCTGTCAATTACTTTATAGCTTACAAGTAAAGGTATTTCAATATATTCAAAACTCTGTGATATTTCTGTATCAAACCCTTCCAATCCAAGTTTTACCGGATCAAAATAATCTAAGGAATACTTATTTTCTACCCTTGCAACCGTAATATCTTCGACGTACAAATATGTTTCCGATACCACTACCGGACCAAATGAACTGTTAAGCGTTATATTGTTAAACCCATCTTTTACAGGGAATGTACTGGCAATATAAGGAGGAACATCATAAGCAACTAAATCAGTAATCTTCTGCCCCATTCTTGAATAAAACAAACCCATGTGAATACTAATTCGACCGGCAGGTTTGTATTTGAAATTAAACCCGCCAGAAAAAGCAATTATTCCCTCTTCCACATTATTATACATCTCTTTAAAATTACCAGGCATACTCATTGTAACACTCCGGGAAGTATAGAGAGGAGAAAATTTAGCTCCAATTGACCAAACACCCTTGTTTTCAATCATTTGCCCGATGGATTCATTTGCAAAATCATTAAATACAGGGAGTCCTTTATCATTATAAGCAACCTCCGAATTGAGAATTATTGATTTGCCATCCACGAAAGAACTAAAGATTTTTAATTCGATTGGCTGATAATTCTCTGCCAGTAAAAGTATTTTTGTTTTATCCCGGATGTTAACCGGTTCACGGGTTTGTAAAACTTTAGCAGATGAGATATCTTCTGATTCTGTTTTAATTGTATTTATTTGCGTTTCAGCTATAAGCAGTTTTTCAGTATCTATATTTTTCTGCACAGTCTTTTCTGCAGACTTATTATCATCTTTTCCTGCTGAGACAATACTTTGAGTTGGTGGAAGATTATTTTTTTGCAAGTTTTTCTGCACTATGGCTTTTTCATTCTGCAAATTCAGTGCAACTGATTCAACCGATTTTGGCTTGTTGATTATTGTATATAAAGATCCTACTACCAACAGCATCGCTACAGCTGCTGCAGCATACCTGAGGACCGAAAGAATTCTTTTCTTTTTATATGTACGAGCCTGCATTACCCCTTCCCATACTTCGGAAGGTGGTTTTACCTCAAAGTTCCTCAGTCCTTCCCTGAATATTCTGTCAATATTTTCTTCCATAAAATTCATTAACCAACCTGATTCTTTAAATTTCTGCTATAATTTGCCAATTTTTCCTGCAATATTGCCCTGGCCCGGGATAAGTTTGATTTTGATGTTCCTTCAGATATTTCCAACAAAGCACTTATCTCCTTATGTGAATAACCTTCAATCGCAAACAAGTTAAATACCATACGGTATTTGGGTGAAAGTTCCTGAATAACTTTCATCAGATCCCGGGCTGACATTTCATCAATTACATTATAATCTACTTTCTCCAATTTCTCTGCTTCATCCTCATCAACCCTGTTTAGATAGTGCTTATCCCGGTATTTTCCCAGGGCAGTATTAACCATTATTCTTCTAATCCATCCTTCGAATGATCCTTTTCCTTTAAACTGACGCAAATTTAAAAACACCTTTATAAAGCCCTCTTGCAGAACATCCTTTGCATCGTCATAATTCTCCGAATACTGGAGACATACTCCATACATCTTACCGGAGAATTTATTGTACAGCAATTCCTGCGCATTTGTATCTCCGTCAAGACAATCCTGGATAATATCAGGTAAACTTTCCACCAATTTTATTGAAATTCAGAACGGATAAAATTATCAATAAAATTTGTGTACAAAAAGCTTACCAGGATATTTTTTCAAAGAACTGCAATTTATAGATGATTTGCCCTCCTGAAAGGTTGCGTTTATGAAAAAAATTCAGTATTCCACATTATTTATTAATTTAGATGTAATAAATACATGGTTTCTGAGTTAATAATAGGACTTAATTTGTTTTGTCAATGGTTAAACTTTCGGTTGTAATCATCACATATAACGAAGAAAAAAATATATCAAGGTGTCTTGAATCGGTAAAAGATATTGCTGATGAGATAGTAGTTGTAGATTCATTTTCGGAAGACCGGACCCGGGAAATTTGTTCTGAATATGGCGCAAAAGTATTGAAACACCATTTTACCGGTCATATTGAACAAAAGAACTGGGCTTTTAGTCACACCTCGTTTCACCATGTCTTATCTATTGATGCAGATGAGGTAGTCTCTGATACACTGAGGAGATCTATAATTAATAAAAAACAAAACTGGACCCATGATGGTTATTATTTCAACCGTATGAATAATTATTGCGGTAAATGGATAAAACACGGAGGCTGGTATCCTGATCAAAAACTCAGGTTAGTTGACAGGCGTAAAGGGCAATGGGCAGGAATTAATCCCCACGACAAATTTGAAATGGTTCCTGTTTCAAAAAAATATAAGATTGACGGAAATCTTCTTCATTATACATACCCGTCAATACCTGAGCATTTAAAACAAATAAACCGTTATACCGAGATCATTGCCACAAGTTATTTTCACGAAGGTATCAGATCAAATTTACTTAAGATCATTTTCAATCCTACCTGGAAATTTTTCAGGAATTATTTCCTTAGGTTAGGGTTCCTTGATGGCTTCTTTGGTATTGTACTTAATGCAAATATTGCTTTTGAAACCTTTCTGAAGTATATTAAGCTACGGCAAATAACTATCCAATATAATAAAGGACTGGTTGATCTTAATTCTTTGAAAAAAAAGAGGCAGTATCTTATTCAGAATAATAAGCTGCTTGACACGATCCCCAACTAGAATCAAGTTAAAAGTTAAAAGTCAAAAGTTAAAAGTATAATATGCTGATAATATGTCCAATATTCAATAACTTGTTCGTCTTTTGATTTCAGATTCTCAACCAATTCGTAAATCGTTAATCGGTGTTCCTTGTTCTTAAATCAAATTTTACTTACTTTATGGATAGCCAACTAAATATACCTCTCAGCTATGGGTTTAAAGAATCGTACAAACTTATCATGTGGGACTGAAACACAGATTCGTGCAAATTTACTTGCTTTTTTCTTATCAATTCTGGTAAAAAAACTCAGAGTTACACTCCCAATATAATAATCAAGTAATTCATCTTCTGACTTATTAACAATGGCGAAAATTCCAATAGGATCAGAATCTACATAGAACTCCTTTGCCAGCAGACCTGTTTTCTCCAGATACTTTATATTCTCTGAAATATCATTCCTGGTTCTTTCCCTGAAATTATCAATTGCTTTTTTGCCCTCTTTTGAAGTAAGTAATTCATATATCAATTGTTGAGAGAAAGCATTTACCCCATTACTTGCATACAACAGGCGAATTTTAAGTTCATCTACCAGATCTGTATTATTAGTATGTATAAACCCGATACGCTGACCACTCAAACCTACTGACTTACTAAAACTCTCTATTATTATCACATTATCAAACCGAAGAAGTTTTTGATAGAAATCATCATCATTATTATAAAAAACTCTTCTGTACGGACTGTCAAATATTACTATTGTACCTTCGGTATTGAGTTTTTCAACCAATTCAAGTACTTTATCATCTGAGAATTTATCCCCTACCGGATTATTTGGGTCACAAATGATAACAGCAGAATCTTTCAGATCTTCAGTCTTTTCAAGCAAATCCTCAAACCTGTCATAATTGAAGTTAATGATTCCCCTGATGGTCATTAAATGGATATATGCACCCCAATAAAATGCAGGCAGATAAATATTTTTTACATCTATTGATTGAAATACCAGATCAAGCGCATTCATTCCACCCGATGTAATTGTGATATTGTCAGAGGATGTTTTGTTTTCAAAATAGGTATTATTTATAGCTTCCTTAAGTTCCGGAAATCCGGGTATTGGAGGATAAACCTGGATATTATCATTATTGAAATCAATATTTCCAATTACCTCAGAAAGGTCAATATTACAAACAGCATTGACCCCACGGTTCAGAAAGAGGTATTCTTTTCCGTTTTTCTTGCTTAATTCTTTGATTTTCTGACCTATACTAACAATTTTTGAAAATTTGGCACCACTACGTTTTATGTTCATTTTTTTTGGATTTTTAAAGATTAATTACTTCATCATATGCTGCTGCTGCTGCTTCCATTACAGCTTCAGACATTGTTGGATGCGGGTGCACAGATTTGATCAATTCGGGACCGGTAATTTCAAGTTTTCGTGCTACGACAATTTCCGCGATCATTTCAGTAACATTAGCACCTATCATATGTCCTCCTAACAACTCACCATATCTGGCATCAAAGATTAATTTAACAAAACCTTCTTTTTCACCAATTGCCCTGGCTTTACCTGAAGCAGTAAACGGAAATTTCCCGATTTTAATTTTATAACCTGCTTCTATTGCCTCTTTTTCTTTCATACCAACAGATGCCACTTCAGGTGATGTATAGGTACATGATGGAATATTTCTATAGTCAAGTTGATCTGAATTTTTCCCGGAAATATTTTCAACGCATATAATTCCCTCAGCAGAAGCAACATGAGCAAGTGATTGTCCCTGTACAATATCTCCAATGGCATATATACCTTTTACATTTGTCTGATAATATTCATTAACCTTCACTTTGTCTTTATCCATCTCAATACCAACTTCTTTAAGACCAATATTTTCCAGGTTAGGAGTAATACCAACTGCTGACAGTATAATGTCTGCCTCAATTTCCATTTCACCATTCTTATTTTTCACCGTAACTTTACATTTCTCCCCATTTATATCAACTTTCTCAACAAGTGACCTGGTCATAACTTTCATGCCTGCTTTTTTAAAAGACCGTCCAAGTTGTTTTGACACTTCTTCATCTTCAAGCGGTACAATATTTGGAAGGAACTCGATAAGAGTAACATCTACTCCGATGGAATTATAAAAATAGGCAAACTCGCTTCCGATAGCCCCCGATCCTACAATAATCATAGATTCAGGCATCTTATTCAGGGTTATTGCTTCCCGGTACCCGATTATTTTTTCCCCGTCAAGCTTCAGGTTGGGTAATTCTTTCGGTCTGGCTCCGGTAGCCAGTATAATATGTGGTGCAACATACTCTTTATATTTACCATTATCACCTTCTACCCTGACTTTATTATTTCCGGCAAGTTTTCCGAAACCTTTTATATGGTCAATTTTATTTTTTTTAAAAAGATATTGAATCCCTTTACTCATTTCTTCTGCAACAGCTCTGCTTCTTTCTATCATTCTATTTATATCAGGACTTACATCACCATTTATTTTAATCCCATAATCTACTGCATTCTTCACATTTTCATATATTTTTGCACTTTTTAACAAAGATTTTGCAGGGATACAACCCCAGTTAAGGCAAATGCCTCCCAGTTCAGCCCTTTCTACAACAGCTACTTTTTTACCAAATTGTGAGGCTCTTATTGCAGCAACATATCCACCCGGTCCACTACCAATAATAATTATGTCATAATTCATAAAATACTCTGTTTTATT
>JAGGXD010000139.1 GCA_021163295.1 Bacteroidales bacterium | reverse complement strand
TTTATACCATTATTTAATAATTGTAATAGTTGATATTCAAACTCTTTTTGAATATCAATATATTTTAACCTAAATAATAAAGCATCCCATCTTTGTTGATTACTTAACTTAAAAGTTAATTCAGAATTCAATAAAGAGTTAGTTTGTATAGGATTATACGGTATATGATTATCTACAATATTAAAATGGAGACCAAATGAAAATTTGTGTTGATTTTTGAGAGCAAAATCTATTGCCTGCTTGCTTCCATTTCTTCCTGTCATAATTGATGCACTACTAAGAATACTATTTTCAAATAAGTTAATAGTTGTATTTACAGTATCGGCATCCCAACCAAAATCATCTGCATTGATTATTAAAATTTTATGCATTCTATTTTTTTATCTTCTTAAAGCTATCACCGAAAACAAACTTCTTAACTAGTTTCTGAACGAAAACTTCTTAATTTATTGTTTTGAATCAATATAATGATGTATTTTTGAAATGACAAAAAAACTCCTAATTGGGACTGTAACTTGCTGAGATTATTAACCCCGATTTCAAAATTGGGACTTTTCGTTCACACGCTAATTAGACAAAGACAGATTCCCACACTCGATCATCCAGTCTGCCGTTTTTTTCACCATCTGTTCAGTGGTAAATTTCTGTTGAAATCGCTCATGGGCAGCTTTTGAAAGTCTCCTCATCAACTGTCTATCATTCACCAACCTTTCAATAGCCATACATAAGGCATGAGAATCGGCAGGTGGTATTACAATGGCTTCCCGCTCATGGCGTACAGATTCAGTATTACCCCCAACATCAGTAGCAATTATCGGCTTTTGTGCACGCATAGCCTCAAGCAAAGCAATAGAATGATTTTCAGCAAGAGAAGGTAGGATAAAAACATCTAACGCGGCAAGACAATCATCGACATCAGATCTGAAGCCGGTAAAGATGACACGATCAGTGAGGCCTTTGCGATTTATCTCTTCCTTTAAGGAATCAAACAAATTGCCCGTACCAATGACGGCCAATTTTAGTCTTTCCGTGCGCTCTGTTAAACACGTAAATGCTTCAATAAGATAAGAGATGCCTTTTATGGGATCCAACCTGGAAACAACTCCCAATAAAATCTCTTGCTCATCAACCTTCCATTCTGCTCGCAACCTTTCCCGTGCCCTTTTTGAGGATACATTGGGGTATTGACTTATACCATTATGTATCACCCTGATTTTTTGGGAATCAATCCCCTTTGATACAAGATAATTCTTTGAATATTCCGATACGGAGACAGTGCTAAACGCTACATTTCTGACAAAATATTGAGTTAGAAAATCAAACAATTTCTCAAGCGGTTTTCTGCCTCTGCTTGGAGCGTGATACTGTCCATGGTAGGAGCAAACTTTCCGAGCAGGATGCCTAGTCAAAATTCCAGTCAGCATTGCTGCAATATGGCCATTGGAACCATGGGTCATCAATAAGTCCGGCCTTATACAATCTATCTCGCCAGCCACCCGCTTCAGCCATGAGAGATCAAGCCTGGATTTAATGATAATTTTCTTTGCTGATATCTGTTCCAAACTCACATGGTCACACTGCCAATCCGGGCACAGGATGCACAAAGAAGTCATCTCAATGGGTGCATAGCGACTTACATTATTTATGGTGACGGCATATTTACCCACGCCGCCCATGGAAAAGCCCCAATGAAGACTCAAAACCCTTAAAGTATCCTTTGACAATCTAGAGAAATCCCTCTTGAATGATGACCACAAGTTATATGCATGTGACCAAGGCAAGCTATAAAAAATCTGATGAAGTTATTTGGATGCGGATATTTTTAGGAGGCCCTAATTTATCTGACGCTGACTCTTGATCTGACGCTGTCTTTTGATACTCAAAAGGACCTATGTCGACACCCTTTCCACTCGGCACGGAATTGCCGTAATAATCTTGCTTCAGGCCAACAGATACTCCTGAGTCAATACATGGGGAATCAAAGTGAAGTCCCCTTTTGCTCTTCGATAAAAGTGGATCAGCTACAAGGGAATTCTTTTCCTGTTTCATATTATAGGAATAATAGTCATTACCGTGACCAATAATATGTTGGTAATCATAAACCTTATTGGGCGACCATATGGCATTGCCCGTTGTTTTATAAAAAACATTATTGGAAAAATCCCAATCTTTAAATTTGTCTTTAGAGCGAGCTATTATTTCATATATATTAATATTATCATAAAAAATGTTATTTTTCACCTTCAGGCCCTTATTCTCATATTTTTTTATCCTCAAAGCAGCCCACCAGCCTTTTGTTTTACCTCCATTAATAAATAAATTATTATATATTTTGATATTATTGGCACTGCTAGTGCTGGCTCCGCCACCCACTCTTATACCTTCATTCATATTTGATGGACTGAACATCCCCCAACCATCAATAATATTATATGCAGCGAGGCCATTGTCAGAGCCTTCGGCAAACTGCAATGCAGTGCCTCCGGCATTTCGAAACAAGCAACGTTTAACGATGCCATATGGACTTTGCACAAAGGAAATAGCGGCATCAAGTTTGCTTACACCTGAATATCCATTGTCATGAACAAAGCAACCTTCTATTGTGGTATCAGGAGACTGCCAGATACCTATTAATCCCTTGTCTCCAACATCAGTTTTCAGATTGCCGCAATTATAAACCTCACAATCTATGATTTTATTACCCTCGCCTCCCTCACTTACATAAAGCCCTGTACTTTCATGCCCGTAAGAACGGATATTTCGTAATATACAATTGGTTGAACCATTTCCAATACACGCCCCGACCTGTGTACCATTACTAAAGGCACAGTTTTTCACCTCGACATGATCGCAGTTATCAATAAGAACCTGCTTTACGTGTCGACTTCCCCTACCCATATAATTCCCACCCGGACCATCCACATCAACTCCATCAATGATAACATAGCCACATCTGGTCAATTTTATAGCGTAATCCCTTGTGCCTATCTCAAGGACACCTGGATCGCCTTCATCATTTCGAAAATAAAATATCCTTTTATTATATGGAGCATAGAATTTTCCGTTTTGCATTGAGTCGAAATCATCTGCCCCATTCATTTCTATGCGAACACCATCTTTTTCTGCACCCATCGCCCATTTCAAATTTTTTATGTTTCCACACCAAACCTTTTTAGAGCCCTGATTATAACATAATGACCAGTCTGAAAATGTTGTCGAGGATTTTAACTTCGGATTCGGCCCAGTTCCATAGGCCCTGATTGTTATGGGGTGATTACTGGTTCCGGAATCATCAAACGTTAATTGTTCCTCCCACTCTTTACCACGTTTCAAGTAAATATTGTCGCCCGGTTCAAATGTAGAGGTGTTAATCTTTGAAATAGTTTTCCATGCCTTTTCCATGCTTGTACCTGGATTAGAATCTTTTCCTAATGATGCATCCACATAATAATCAGCCGCATAACTCATTGTTATATCAAATAAAATTGCCACCAAACACATAATTAGACAGGAAGCTATACTTTTCATAGCTGCAATGCCTCCTCTGCATTTTGCATAATCACTACCGAATATAATATGAAACATGCGTAGAATATAAACGTAAAATCAAAATACGCAAAAGTGGTGCCAGCTATTGACCTAATTAGGAAAAAAATTAGAAGAGATGAAACTTCTATGTGAAAGGCCTTCATTTTTTTATCAAACCAATCCGGCGGAATCAAAAGTCTTTTGAGAATATTTTTAGAAACTACCACTAAACATAAAAACCAAGGAATAAAACCCAGAAGCCCAGTATTTAACAGAATCTCAAAATAGGAACTATGCATATGACTACCAATCAACGACTTTGAAACCGCGCCATACTCTACGCCAGCCGCCATTCCATAGCCTAATACCGGCGATTTTTCAAATCGCTTCCAGGTTGACATCCAAGCGATTTTGCGGCCAGACCAACTTTCAAATGCCTGCTCTGACTGCCCCCGTTTGTAATAATTGATTAGGTCATTTTTATATATAGACAAATTTTGAATAGCGAAAATTGAAAAACCCAAAAAAAATAATATCAATAAAGAAACAATCTTTTTATTAAAAATAAGTACAATAATAAGCGAACAAACAAAAGCTGCGATACACGTTCGAGATTGAGCCAAAATTAAAATTGTCAATGAGAATAAGATAAATGTAATATATAAAATTTTTTCTTTGAACTTAGTGGTAACAAAAAATCTATTAATAAATAAAAGAGTTAATATGCCAGAAATAACACCAACCGTATTTGGATTAGTTTTAATAAGTACACCTTGTAAAAGTCCCAAAGATACATTGTTTACATAGTGTATTGACTTTTCAGGGAAGATAAATAAACCTACAACAAAAGAGAATAAAAGAAAAAGATAAAAGAAATAAGTTAAATTAATAAAATACTCAAGGGAATAATATCTAGGTTTATATGTTAATATAAGAAGACACTCCAACACGCACAATAGTATTATTAACGCCTTATAAGTCGAAAGAAATGGCATGGGTGAGTAAAAACCAGAAAAAATACCTGAAAAAGCATATAGGGCTATAAAAATAATAGATGCATTTAACCTAGGCAACGAACTAATAGATCTCATCAAGGCAAAAACTAATATAGATGTAGCAAAAAAAACTAATATAAGTTGAAAATAATTATCTACTATTAGATTACCACTTGTCTTATCTCTAATTCTAAGTATGGCTAAGAAAAGGATAAACCAAACCAAATGACCGGCCTTCATATTTTTTAAATTATTTCCCAGCGTCTTATATATAAGAGAAAAGTTCAATAGCATTGCCATGGATACCAAACAAAATAAACTTAGCACCAATAATTTGATTTGAAATGGATTCATAGATATGCGATTAAATTTTTAATGTTTTGTTTTAGCGTCCAAGCAAGGCGAACCAAAGAAGTTGGCATTATAGTCCATAAACATAACCAGTATTTTCTCTTGCTGATACGAAATGTTTTAGGAAATGTTTCTCGTAAAATTCTTCTGGCCTCATCAGGTTTAAATAAATGAAAGAGATATATGCTTGCTAAAACCAATTTACAGCTTGCGATATATTCCTTAAGATCAAATAGTTTATTTTGGGGCAATTCTCCCTTAATTATAGCTTCATGGGCCACTTTTAAAAACGGGCGCTCTCGTTCCACATACGAATAAATATTACAAAGCCTATTACTTGCATTTTGAAAATATGTAGCCACTATCTGATGGCTAAATGCTATAGGGTATCTTAAGGCAATCCTCTCCCATAAATCCTTATCTTCTGCCATATTGATACCTACAGGAAAGTTGCCCACCTCTGATAGCACTATTTTGGGCACCACCACTGCGGAAGTATATACTGGGGGTGGCCCCAAGGCAGAACGAAAGTAACGAGGGATTATACCTTCCCAGGGAGGAGATGGAATGGCTTTAAACTTGGGTACAACAATTTTTCCACTGGGAAAGACCTCTTCATAGGCTGTAGCATAAGCGCCTGCCTCAGGAAATTTTTTCTTGAGCCTCAATATTGTTTCTAAAAATTCAGACTTCCAACTATCGTCGGCATCTAAAAACGCAATTAAATCAGCACCTGCCTCTTTTATACCTCGATTTCTTGCAGCAGAAACGCCTGCATTTGGCTGGGATACCATTCTTATTTTATTATTATTTTTAGCAATATTTTTAACCTTTTCTGGCCCATCATCAGTCGATCCATCATTTATCACAATAACTTCATATTTTTCATAACTCTGTCTCAAGACAGAATTTATAGCCCGGTCTATTTCCTTTTCTTTGTTGTAAAGTGGGATAATAATACTAAATTTATTTGGTCCCATGAATCAATTCTCGCAGCAAAACTGTGGTTGCAATGAAATATAGATACCAACAACCATAATTAATAACGCACATAACTGAGCAATAAGAAGAGCCAAAGCCGCACCATAACCGGCCAAGGATGGTATAAACAGCATACACAGAAAAAGGTTTAACGCTCCACCGATAAAACTACTGGCGAAATACAGCCTCTCCATTCCAGAGAAAATTATATATTGTGACGTAACAGGTTCAATTGAAATAACAATCACATAGAATCCCATAATCCTCAAAATATTAGCCGAAGACAAGTATTGAGGATCAAAAACTAGAGCCATTATGTATTGAGGAAAAAGAACAGCTGGCAAACCTATAAAAGCTCCCAAACTAAGCATAACTAAGCTATATTTAAATAAAAATTTAGCCCGATGCTTACCGTCAACTCCAGCATTAGTAATCTCTGCAGTTTTAGGTCTACCAATCCGGACAACCTGCATTATTAAAATATTAGCTAAGCTCACCAACTGCCAAGTAACCCCATATCCTCCCAGTTCACCACTCCCGCACATTTTTTTTAAAATTATTTGATTTGCATAACCCAAGACCAAACCAAACATGGAAGTCAAAAAAACCAATACATTTTTTTTATATAGAAATACCAGCACCTGACTTACAGAATTAACAAAGAAATTTTTTACGTTTACATTATAATAAAACCACCAAAACTGGACCACAAAGAACAGTATCGCGGTCAATAAACTTACAATGCCAATATAATTTAAATTGAAAAATGTTGGCAAAAAGATGATTAAAGACCAAATCAGACAGTAATAAATACTTCTTTGAGTTAAATTGAAAAAAGCGTGCAGCTCAATTTTTCCAAGGACATCAAAAACTGCTTGCAAATGAAGTGGTGAAATACCAAAAGAAAATATAATTAATAAAGCACCGAGAGAAATATCCTGAGGATATCTTAAATGCCATAGTAACATTACAGGTACAACTATGAGAAAAAACATTAAGGCTCTTACAATTAGACTGCCAACTGCCAATTGTTCAAATTTTTCCGGTAAGTGAACCAAATCACGCACTAAAGTCTTATCAATGCCAAACAAAACAAAAACATTTACAAAAGACCCTATAGCTAAAGCATAAGTTAGTTCTCCAAATATTTCTCGTCCTAAAACGTTTGCAATTTTGACTCTCGTAAAGAAACCAATCCCCATTATAAAAAAATTTACAGTAGTTAGGACAGAAAATGTACCAACATACCCTCTATATAATTTAATAAGACTCTTCATAAAACTATTCAGATTTCCCCCTGCATCTTTTACATTTTACCAACCTTTTGAACTTAGCGCCCTTCGGGCGGACTTTTGATTCCTGTATATTCCATAGCCTCCTGGTTACAGCCTGGATAACCAAGAATAGGCATGAAATCTTCCTTGTAAGTCCCCCCGAAATCCGCCAGCCGCAGCTCAAAATCAATAATGGCTTTGTTTACCCATATCTCACACTTACACTGGCAACAACGATAGTTGTATTCCTCCGGTGGGGGACCGAAGGGTCTGTCCTCCTCTATATCCGCCAAAGTCCACAGGACATAATGGGGGACTTGGTGCCTCGTGACCTTATGCATCAAGAAACCCATGCTTTTTAAGTTTCTCCCGAGGATTGTCCCCATTTTACGCTTCGCCCGCCTTTTTTAATGTTTTCTCAACTATTTTATAAAGAATGTCAAAACCGATTACGTGAAAACCTGTCTCTGTAAATCGCAAAGCCAGGGGAAGCCCCACATATCCAAGACCGATGATGCCGATGATGGCTGATTTGTCCTGTATCTTTCTGATAAGTTTTTGTTCCACTATTAAATCCTTGAGTTTTCGAAAAGTAGTTTCAAATTTTTGAGCACTTTGGCATGATTTTTTCGGTAAGTATGTAAC
>JAGGXD010000060.1 GCA_021163295.1 Bacteroidales bacterium | reverse complement strand
CTATTTATTAAAAAAAATAACGAAAAATAATAGTTTTATATTGTAAACGTTTATTAAGAACTATAGTTTTGTAATTGGTATAATATGTTTTCAATGATTAATAAACAACGGATCAGTATAATTATTTTGATTTTCATGTCATTAATGGGTATGAGTCAGGATCCGGAGTTTTCTCAGATTTACCCGGGTTTGTTAAGATTAAATCCCGCTTTTGCAGGTACAGGAAGCCAGGGGCGTGTATCTGGAATTTACAGAAACCAATGGCCAGGTTTAAAATCCGCGTATATTACCACAGGTGTATATTATGATCAACCGGTTGAATTTGTTCATGGAGGTGTTGGTGTGCAATTAATTAACGATTCTCAGGGTGAGAATACCTTCAGATGGTCGTCTGCTGCATTAATTTACTCATATCATCTTCAGGCGAGCAGGGATTTGTATATACTTACAGGGTTTCAGGCTTCATTAAATCAATGGAGCAGATCTGCGAATAATTTTATTTTTCCTGATATGATAGATAATGTAAGAGGGGTTATCATTCCGACAAATGAAGTAATAGCAAACAATAATAAATTGTATCCTGATTTTAGCGTTGGATTTCTGGCAAATTACAAAGATATAATTGCGGGAATATCAATTGATCATCTTGCCAAACCGGTTATTTCTTTATCCGATTCGTACAAATCACAACTTTCGCGGAAATGGAACTTTTTTATCAGGAATACTTTCAGGTTTTCCGGTTCCACTACTGATGGTTTTTTCATATCGCCCGGAATATTTTTTAGAAGTCAGCAGAAATCAGAGATTTTAAAGTATGGATTTACAGTTGGTTATGATTATATTCATGTAGGTGTATGGATCAGTCATGATTTGGATATTACAATGAATTTGTTAACCTTTGGGCTGGCAATGAAGATTTCTGGTTTAGGAATGGCTTACAGTTATGATTTTGCGCCCTGGAGGACGGATTTGCCGGTACCTTTTGGCGGAGCTCATGAATTTTCTTTATCAATTTATTTATCCGGAAATAAAAAAAATCAAAATATTAAAGCAATAAATTTCTAGAAATTTTAGTTATACAAAAAAAATATTGGATTATTTTAAATTTTTGTATATTTGAATTGTATTCAATGTATAAATAAATCAAATTATGAACGTGAAATTAAAAATTTTACCCACTGTTTTAGCAATGGCATTTCTTAGCTCATGCAGTTTATTCAATGGCGGCGGTGGTCGTAATGGTAATGTTTCTCCAACTACCGGCTGGAATTATAACGATCCGGATCTTGGTGGTTTTGAGGTCATTAGCGGATCCGAACAAGAAACAGGACCTGGGCTTGTTTTTATTGAGGGTGGAACTTTTACTATGGGAAGGACAAGCCAGGATATTTTGTACGAATGGAATAATATTCCAAGAAGGGTTACCGTGTCATCATTTTACATGGATGAATCTGAAGTTGCTAATGTTGATTACAGGGAATATCTCTACTGGTTAAGCAGAGTTTATGTAAGTTATCCTGAAGTTTATCAAAAAGCTCTTCCGGATACTTTGGTCTGGCGGGATCCACTGGCTTATAATGAGCCGTATGTTGAATATTACTTTCGTCACCCATCGTATAATGATTATCCTGTTGTAGGTGTTACCTGGCTTCAGGCCAATGATTTTTGTGCCTGGAGAACAGACAGGGTAAATGAAATGGTTATGATCAACGAAGGAATTCTTAACCCCGATCCAAATCAGCAGGATGAAAATAATTTTAATACTGAAGCTTACCTTGCAGGTCAATATGAAGGACTTGTAAATCAGAATCTTCCAAGCCTTGATCCAAATAAGGAGGAACGAAGGGTGAAAATGGAAGATGGGATGTTACTTCCTAAATACAGGTTGCCTTCTGAAGCAGAATGGGAATTTGCAGCCTTAGCACTGAAGGGTAATACGTATGAAGAAAGGATTTATGAACGAAGAACTTATCCATGGGATGGACATAATGTAAGAAGCGGTCCTGGCAGAGATCAGGGTAGGTTTATGGCAAACTTTACCAGGGGGAACGGTGATTTAATGGGGGTTGCAGGAAATCTTAATGATAATGCCAGTGTTACTGCATCAGTATTGTCATTTTGGCCCAATGATTATGGGCTTTATTGTATGGCAGGGAACGTAAATGAGTGGGTATATGATGTTTACAGAGCACTGTCGCCACAGGATGTAAGTGCATTTAACCCTCTTAGAGGAAATGTGTTTCAAACAAGAGTCACTGACCCGGATGGTAACCTTGCTACCAAAGACAGCCTGGGACGAATTCAATATAGAGACGTGACTCCTGAAGAAGCGGCAGGGAGATATAATTATCAAAAAGCAGATTATCGTGATTATAAAGATGGTGACTATCAATCTATGATAGTTCCCGGATCGAGTTGGCTGGATGAAACTTCGACTGAAGGTGCGGTTATGTATTCACAGGTGGAGGGAGATTATAACACCCTTATCAGTAACAATGCGCGTGTGTATAAAGGTGGATCGTGGAGAGACAGGGCATACTGGCTCAGTCCGGGGACAAGACGATATTTAGACGAGGGGAGTGCCAGAAATGACCTCGGATTCCGTTGTGCTATGACACGTGTCGGTAGTCCGGGTGGATTCTAACAGAAATTCAATTACCAATATAAAGAAACCTCATTATTTTTTTAATGGGGTTTTTTCATAAATGATGAAAATAGATACTCTATACAGAATTTTTATCCGAAATCCTGAAATTTGTACCGATTCAAGGAATGTGTCCAAAGGATCAATCTTTTTTGCTCTTAAAGGAGAATCTTTTAATGGAAATCAATTTGCAGCACAAGCACTTGAACAAGGAAGTTCTTATGCGGTGGTTGATGAACAAAAATATGTTACTGATAAAAGATATTTCCTTGTTGATGATGTTTTGTTTTTTTTGCAGCAACTGGCCATGTTTCATCGGACGCGTTTCAATATTCCGGTAATCGCTATTACAGGTACAAATGGGAAGACTACAACTAAGGAGTTGATTAATAGTGTTATAAAAAAGAAGTATCATATTGTTTCAACGTACGGAAATTTGAATAATCATATTGGTGTCCCTCTTTCTCTGCTTAAAATTAAAGATAATACTGAAATAGTAATTATTGAAATGGGGGCTAATCACCGTGGTGAAATAGCTACACTTTGTGAGCTCGCACTACCAACCCATGGTTTAATTACCAATATCGGAACAGCACACATGGAGGGATTCGGGAATATTGAAACTATAGTCAGAACAAAAACTGAGCTTCATGAATATCTTGATAAAAATAATGGCACAATATTTTTTAACAGAGGAAACGGAATATTGGCTGACCATCTGTCTGAAATAGGCTGTGAAAAGATATTGTATGGTGGAAGATCCGGAAATTACTCGGGAATAATAAAAAGCTCTGTTCCAACCCTGGAATTTAAAGTGCAAATTGATAATAATTCATTTACTCTGAAAACAAATATGTTTGGGGCATATAACTTAGAAAATGTGTTGGCTGCAATATGCATTGGTTCTTATTTCAATGTAGAAAATAAAGCAATTATTGATGCAGTTGAGAGCTTCAAGCCTTATGATAACAGGTCGCAAATTGTAAATACAGCTATAAATACCTTAATATGTGATGCATATAATGCCAACCCGACAAGTATGAAAATGGCAATTGATGATTTTTCGTTGATGAATAGTGTAAAGAAGGTACTTATTTTAGGTGACATGTTTGAGCTGGGAGAAAACTCTGAAAAGGAACATATTAAGTTGATCAAATATATAAAGGATAAATCATTTAGTAGAATTATTCTTATCGGAAAGATTTTTTCTGCTGTTAATCAAACATCTCAAATACATGCTTTTGTTGATATCGAAAGTTTTATTATGTGGCTAAATAAAAATCCTGTTAAGTCGTCATATATATTAATAAAAGGATCAAGGGGGATGAAACTGGAAAAGGTAATTGAATATTTGTAATCGCCCAACTGCTAACTGCCCATTTCCGACTGATTGGTTACTACCAATCCAATTCATTAAATGTTTTTTTCTTTTTCAGGAAAAAAGAGATCAGAATACTTTTTTTGTAAATTGATGATGGCAGATCTTTATTTTTGAAATTTGCACTTTCCCTTTTTTGTTTCATTTTTCTGAAATGTCTGTAGTAACTTATGTGGGCCTTGAAAATTGCATTTCCTTTTTCCCAGTCAAATGTTACATAAAACTTTATAGCAGCTAAACCATCAAGAATTTTACGAATTAACAGTACCGGATAAAGTTTTTTATCCGGAAGGTTTTTTAAAAGAAGCCATAAGCTATTTCTGAAGTTGAGGAACAGTTTTGCAGGTGTTTCATTAGGCAGGGTTCCGCCACCAATATGATAGACCTGCGAACAGGGATAGCAATAAATTTTATACCCCAGATTTATAATTCTCCAGCACAGATCGATTTCTTCCATATGTGCAAAAAAATCATCATCGAAACCACCGGCATCGTGAAATATTTTTGATTTGATAAACAAACAGGCACCGCTTGCCCAGAATATTTCTATTGAGTTATTATACTGGTTATTATCCGATTCGATATTATTCAACATTCTACCCCTGCAGAAAGGGTAACCCCATTTATCTATAAAACCACCGGCAGCACCTGCATACTCAAATTTTGACCTGTTTTGGTATGATAATATTTTGGGCATAGCAGCTGCCACATCCTGATCGTTATCCATCTTTTTTATTATAGGTTCAATCCAGTTTTCAGAAACTTCAACATCGGAATTAAGCAGGATATAATACTCTGAATTTATTTTTTTTAATGCTTTGTTGTAACCACCGGCAAATCCATAATTTTTGTCAAGCTCAATGATTTCAACATTTTTGAACTTGTTTTTAATATATTCAACAGAATCATCAGATGATCCGTTATCAACAATAATTATTTTCACGCCAGGAGAAGATGAATGGCTGATTACACCTGGCAGGAATCTTTCCAGAAATTCGCGTCCGTTCCAGTTTAATATTACAATGGCAATTTTATACATTATCAGGTTTTAAATGTTTCCATCTTTTATGTGTCCATAGCCAGAATTCAGGCCTCTCAATAATTGTTTTTTCCAATATACTTAAATATTTATCAGTTATCTCATGTTCTTTCGTTTCCCGCGAATTTTCAAATAATGGTATAAATTCAGTCTCATAGATTCCCCGTCTGATTTTTCTCATTTTCAAGAAGACAACAGCGAGATTCATTTTTCTGGCAATCTTTTCTGTTCCAAGATAAACAGGTGTATCCTGATTAAGAAACCGGGTCCAATACTGAATATGACGGAACAATGGTCTTTGATCACTAAGCGAACAAGTGAGAGTGAGTTCGTTTTTTTGTTCTCTGCTAATTAATTCTCTTAGTATCCTGTTCATTGGTACAGGTGTCATACCATACCGGCTTCTCATTTTAATATACATCTGATCAAAGTATTTATTATTCAGTTGTTTGTATATAGCCAGAGTTTTGTGACTTACAAGCATTTGTAAGGAAATAATCCATTCCCAGTTACCATAATGACCTGTTACCAAAATTACACCTTTGTTTTTTTTGTAAAGATCCTCAATAACTTCAAGATTTTTAAACCTGATATGTTTAAGAATTCTCTTAGGACTCATATGTGTCAGAGCAATTGATTCAATCATCTGGTCGAAAAGATGCCTGTAAAACTTTCTTGCAATTATTCTGATATCTTTATTTGATTTTTCAGGGAAAGACTTTTTGAGATTTAAATAGACTACTTTTTTCCGGTAACCAATAAAAAGAAAATTAAGAGCAAAAAGCAAATCAGAAAAAAGATACTGTATCCATAAAGGGAGAAGCGTTAAAATCCAGATAAGGGGATAAACCAGGTAAAATACTAATGCATTCATAAGTTCAGATAAATGATAAAATGACTAAATGATTGAATGATTAAATTAAACGAATATATCATACTATTTTATCAGAAGGTTTAAATTTCCATCTACGGTGCGACCATAACCAATAGGCCGGTTCTTCCAGTATTGTTTCTTCCAGTAATCTTACGTGCTTATCAGTTATTTCATTTGGTGCTGTTTCTGTTGGTTTTCCTGTAATATCTATTATCTCAACCTCATAATAACCACGTTTAATTTTTTTCATTTTGAAATATACTACAGGGAGATTGAATTTTATTGCTAACTTTTCAATACCCAAAAAGACTGCTGTATCCTGGTTAAGAAAACTGGTAAAGTAATCCAATTCCTCTCTTACAGGACTTTGATCTGAAATGTAGCAATTGATTGTTAGTTTGTTTTCACGCTTTTTCCTGATAATAGAACGGAGGGCCTGCTTCATTGGAATCATTTCCGTTCCAAATCTGCTGCGCATATTACCAAATACCTTGTTAAATAGCTTGTTATTCAGTGGTTTATATAGTGATGCTCCATGATAAGGTGTCTGAAGTGAGAACCCTGTAAGCCATTCCCAGTTGCAGTAATGTCCAACAACAGCTATAATACTTCTGTTTTGGTTGAAATATTTATTTGTTAATTCAGAATTAATGTACTTTACCCTTTTCATCATTTCTGCTTCAGACATATGTAATTCTTTAAGTGTTTCAACTATTATATCACAAAAATGTTTATAAAACTTGCGTGCTATCTTGTCTATTTCGTACTTATCCTTATCCGGGAAAGCATTAATAAGGTTTCCATAAACCACTTTCTTTCTGTATCCAATAATATGAAATATAATAAAATACAAGAAGTCTGATTTAATATATAAAACAGGCATAGGAAGCAGGGTTATTAACCATAAAAGCCCATAAGCAATATAGAAAAGTATAGTTGACATACTAAATTATCTGGTTTTATTATTCAGACATGAATTTGCGGACATGCTCCAGAAATTCTTCAAAAAGATAAGGATTTCCAGCGACAATTTCCTTCCCGGAGAGATATTTATTTCCGCCTGAAAAATCAGATACTTTTCCTCCGGCATTTTTCAGAATTATTATACCGGCAGCAATATCCCATGGATTTAGGTTATATTCCCAAAAAGCATCAAAACGTCCGCAGGCAGTGTAAGCCAAATCTACTGCTGCAGATCCCAGTCGTCTTACTCCATGCGAATTTCGCATAAAATATCTTAACGAATCAATGAATTGATCAAAACGGTCAAAATTCGAAAATGGAAAACCTGTTGCCAGCAATGAGTCATTTACTTTCCCTGTTTTGCTAACATTAATTTCTTTACCGTTTAAATATGCCGGACAATCTTTCCGGGTGAAGAAGCATTCATCAAGACCAATTTCATATACCACACCAAGAATTATTTCCTGGTTATCCATCAGGGCTATGCTAACAGAATAGGGTGGCAGGCCGTGAATAAAATTGGTAGTACCATCAAGGGGATCAATAATCCAGTTATATTTTTTTTCTTGCTTGTAAGTCCCCTCTTCTGCGATAAAGCCGGTACCAGGTATCAGTTTTTGCAGGTTGTTAATAATTTTCTTTTCCGTATTCTTATCAACATATGAGACATAATCATGTTTTCCTTTAGTTTCAATATCCCCGGTACTGAATTTTAAACTCTCACCACGAATGTATTCACCTGCTTCCCTGGCAATGTTGCAAGTCTCTTTGCAAATCATTTCAATATTCATAATATAAATTTATCGTTTATTCAATAACCTCCACATTAACATTCCCATTCTCATTCATATTCAGTAATCTGACTTTAAGTACAGAACCAACATCATCAATATCGAATAGCTTTTCAACCTTAATATAATTTTCTGTATATCCCGACATGCGCCCGTTATATTTTTTAGCTTCAAACAGTACACTGGCAATTTTTCCCAGTTGGTTACTATAAAATAATTTTCTTTTTTTTTCTGATAATTCATGTAACAGTTTACTCCTTTGTTCTTTTATAGCCGGATTAACTTTATCTCTCATAATCACCGATTTTGTATTATTTCTGTCAGAGTAAGTAAAAACATGGAGGTAAGAAATATCCAGTTGATTCAGAAATTCGTATGTTTGAGTAAAATCAGTATCTGTTTCGCCGGGGAACCCTATGATTACGTCGATCCCGATACCTGCGTCAGGAATTACTTTTCTTATTAAATAAATACGTTTTTGGAACAGTTCAGTAGTATATCTCCTTTGCATCAGCTTAAGTATCCTGTCAGATCCTGATTGCAATGGTATATGGAAATGGGGTGCAATCCGGTTTGACCGGGCTGCGAAATGAATAATATTATCCTCCAGTAAATTGGGTTCGATTGATGATATCCTGAACCGGTGTATTCCATGAACTTTGTCAAGTTCTTTCAGCAGGTCAAGGAATGATTCGCCTGTTAATTTTCCAAAATCACCAATATTTACACCTGTAAGAATAATTTCCTTTACTCCTTTTCCGGCAATATCTTTTGCCTGCAATACAATATCTTTGATACAAGGACTTCTACTTTTTCCCCGTGCCAGAGGTATGGTGCAATATGTGCAGGTATAGTCACAACCATCCTGAATTTTTAAAAATGACCTGGTGCGATCCGATCCCGAATAAGCCGGATTAAACGAAATTGCTTCTTCTACCGGACTTATACTGATGGTTTGAGGTTGTCCTTTTTTATAGTCCTTAAGATAATCTCCAAGATTGAATTTTTCAGCAGTACCAAGTATTATATCAACTTCACTGATAGAAGAAAGTTCTTCGGGTTTTACCTGGGCATAACAACCCATAGCAACAATAACCGCTTCAGGATTCTTCCTGCTGATCTTACGGATTAATTGCCTGCTTTTACGATCGGCTGCTTGTGTTACAGTACATGTATGTATTACATAATAATCAGCTTTTTGATTAAATGATACCTGATTATAACCTTCAACTTCAAGTTTTGTTGCAATATATGATGTTTCTGAAAAATTAAGTTTGCATCCAAGAGTAAAATATGCGATATTTCTTCGTTCCATCTATTTCTTTGTGTGATACTTGTCAAGCAGTTTATATATTTCCATCTGTGAGTTTATCTTCTTGCCTGTCCGGACTTTTTTATATTTATTATCCTGTTTTTCATTAATTATCCTGGCTTTAACATTATCTGATAAATACAATCGGAGCATATTATTTATCTCTTTACGAAGTTTGGGGTTGAAAACAGGACAAATCACTTCTACCCGGTGATCAAGATTTCGAGTCATCAGATCGGCAGAGGAGATATAATAGAGTGGATCACCATTATTATGGAAAACCAGAAACCTGTTATGTTCAAGGAATCTTCCAACAATACTGATAATCTTTATATTTTCGCTCATACCCGGTGCACCCGGAATAAGTGAACAGATACCTCTGATAATCAGCTGAATATTGACGCCGGCTTTACTTGCTTTATAGAGCTTAATGATCATTTCTCTGTCTACCAGGTTATTTAGTTTCATTATTATTGAAGCTTTTTTGCCGAGGTGTGCATTTTTTATTTCATTCTCGATCAGGCTTAGAATTTTTCTTCTGGTGTGTACAGGTGATACAATAAGATGTTTATAAGTATGGGGTCTGAAAGGATTTTCGAGAAAGTCAAATACCTTGTTTACTTCAGTTGTAATACGGGCATCAGCAGTAAACAGAGTTGAATCTACATATATAGCAGCATTTCCTTCATGGAAATTACCTGTACCGACACAGGCAAATCTTATCAATTTGCGATGTTCGCGAAGTGTTATAAGTGTAAGCTTACAGTGTACTTTAAGACCTTTTACGCCAAATAGGACATTGGCACCGGCTTCCTGGAGTTTTTGCGCCCAGTAAATATTCAGTTCTTCATCAAATCTTGCTCTTAACTCAAAAACAGCAGTAACCTTTTTCCCGTTCCTGGCAGCGTTAATCAATGCCATGATTACTTTTGATGCTTTTGCAATACGGTATATGGTTATTTTTATTGAAACCACTTGTGGATCAATGGCTGCTTCCCTAAGGAGATTAATATATTGGTTAAAGGAATGATATGGATAGTGAAGCATGAAATCTTCCCGTTTGATCTCATTGAGAATACTCTTGTTTGGTTTTAGGTTTGGATGGGACAGTGGTACAATTGGTTTAAACTCATATGTTCCCCCTTTTATATTAGGGAAGTCGATAAAATCTTTGAAATTATGGTAGCGGTTACCCGGGATCAGGGCATCGGTAGTTTCAATTTCTAATTTAGTTATAAGATAATTAAGCAGATCCGTAGTCATTGTTCTATCATAAACGAATCTTACGGGTTGTCCTTTTTTCCGGTCTTTTACACTTTGAGCAATTATTTCTAGAAAACTTTTTGAGAGGTCATTGTCAAGGTCCAGTTCGGCATCACGTGTGATTTTTATTGTGTAGGCTTCAAAATGATCGAATCTAAAGATTGAGAAAATATCTTGTAACCGGGCTCTTATTACGTCATCAAGAATGATGAAATACTTTTTATTTCCTTCAGGAGGTAGAACAAGGAATCTAGGAATAGTTTTAGTAGGAACCTCAATCAATGCATATTCTCTTTTTACTTTAGGATCTTTACTGGTCATTTTGATTGCCAGATATATTGATTTATCCCGCAAATGAGGAAAAATATCGATATTGTTAAGCATGATAGGCGTGATAGCGGGCATTATCACTTCATTAAAATATTGTTTGACAAACAAATTTTGATTTTCGTTTAGCTGTTTCTCATTTGTCAGGTAAACTTCTTTTTGTTCGAGTTCCCGCAGAATATTACTATATACTTCCTGGAATTGGTTTTGCAGGTTAAGACTTATTTTCTGAATTTCGTCAAGTATTTTTTTTGGGCTACCTCCAATCAGCTTTTTTGCCTTTAAGCGAAGATCTCTCATTCTTCTTACAGATGCCACTCTTACTTTAAAGAATTCATCCAGGTTATTGGAGAATATTCCTAAAAATCGCAACCTTTCTACCAGTGGTACACTTTGATCTGCAGCCTCCTGTAATACCCTGTGATTAAAAGATAACCAGCTGATTTCCCGGTTAATGATCTTTTTTTTATTATTCATGTTTGGTAATTATTAAGTGCCTAAACTGCCTAAAGTCCCTAAAGTTTGGAGTGCCTGAAGTTTTATGAGAAATAGTACTTTACACTTATTGTATTACTTCAATAATCTATGTTTTTTAGGATAGTCGAAGAAATGGTTCGTTAGGACTCCCTGATCAATGTCTTTCCATGAGTTGCAATCAAAATCAAGAATCACAATACCGGAGGTTGGTATATTATTAATCTCATTTGGTGTGAACTTATTAGCAAAAGTTGTAAATCCGGGGTTATGTCCAACGATCATAACTCCATTATATTCATCTGATATTTTATGGCAGTATTCTTTTATTGCTACTGAATCAGCCATATACAATTTATATTCAATTAAAATGTTTTTTTCGGGAATTTGCAAAATCCTTGAAAAGATAATTGCGGTATGTATGGCTCTGGTGGCAGGACTGGAAATAATTAGATCAACCTGTTCCTTTTTCTGTTTCAATAATTTAGCCATCTTGTAAGCATCCCGGATACCCCGTGGTTTAAGTGGCCTGTCAATATCAGGAATATCTGGAGTACTCCAGTCAGATTTACCATGTCTTAAAATAAATATTTTTTTACCCATATCAGTATTCCTTATTTTTGTGCAAATTTACAAAAGTTTACTGGCTAATTCAGCAAGGAAGCTCCTTTCTCCTTTTACAAGGTTTACATGTGCGAAAATATCCTGTCCGCGCATTTTGTCAGTGAGATATGTTAGTCCGTTGGATCCTGTATCCAGGTAAGGCGAGTCAATTTGCTCTATATCTCCTGTGAAGACTAACTTTGTTCCTTCTCCGGCTCTGGTAATAATAGTTTTAACTTCATGCGGTGTAAGGTTCTGAGCTTCATCAACAATAAAATATATCTTTGATAAACTTCTGCCCCTGATGTATGCCAGGGGCGTTATTAAAAGCTTCTCTTCCTTCAACATTTCTTCAATTTTCTGATATTCATTGCTGTTCTGGTTAAATTTATGTTTGATTACAGTAAGATTATCGTGTAATGGTTGCATATAAGGGTCAAGCTTTTCCTGGACATCGCCTGGCAGGTATCCAAGATCTCTGTTGGCAAGGGGTACAATCGGTCGGGCAAGAAATATTTGCTTATAATTTTTTCTTTGATGCATGGCAGCAGCAAGCGCAAGCAAAGTTTTGCCGGTACCTGCTTTGCCGGTGAGCGCTACAAGTTGTATTTCCTGCCGTGTCAGGGCATCAATAGAGAATGTTTGTTCAGCATTACGGGGATCAATCCCGTATGCAGGTATTTTTTCAATTCGGTTAATATGATTATTAGATGGATTGTAATGCGCAAGAGCACTTGATTTATCGCTTTTAAGAATGAAATATTGATGCGGTCGAGGCTTTTTAATCTGAGTAAATTCTTCTACAGGAATTCCTTCATTATTCTTATATAATTTTGAAATCAGGTCGCTATCCAGGTGTTCCAGAGTTATTATCTCTTTAAATAGGTCGTTAATATTGGCAACTTTGTCGGTTTCATAATCCTGAGCCTGAATACCAAGCGACTTGGCTTTCATTCTAAGGTTAATGTCTTTGGTAATTAATGCAACATTTTTTTCAGGGTTCTTTTTTCGGATAAAATCAGCTATTGCAAGGATCCTGTGATCAGGAGTTTTCTCAGGGAAAGATTCTGAAACTATTTTAGAAAATTCTTTTCCTGTTTCAATAAAAAGCTTTCCTCTTTTTTGGCCTAAAGAAATACCGTCTGTAAAAAGCTGATCCCCTGAGAGTTTGTCCAATTCACGGGTAAATTCTCTGGCATGAAAATTTATCAGATTATTTCCTTTTTTAAACTTGTCCAATTCTTCCAGTACCACAATGGGGATGATTATATCATTTTCCTGAAAGTTGTAAATACATTTGTAGTCGTGAAGTAATACATTTGTATCGAGGATGAATATTTTTTTTTTCTTTGCCATAAACTCCTTTAATATTTTTTACCTTATGATAAATATACTAAAAATTGTTATTTTTCATTAATTTGTAGTCATAATTAATCAGTCAGCAGTCAACAATAAATAGTCGAATTAATAATAATATTAGTAATTCAAAACTTTGAACATTCTTACATTTAATCATTTAATCATTCTGCCATTCCAAACTTTAGACACTGAAAAGTTACAATTTTTTAACTGATAACAAGATTATGGAAATTCAGGAAGCAATATTAACACGGAGAAGTATTCGGAAATATACAGGTAAGAAAATTTCTGAAGATTTAATCACTGCTATATTACGGGCTGCCATGTATGCCCCTTCAGCCATGAATCAGCAACCATGGCATTTCATTGTTGTGGATGATTCCACCCTTTTAAAAAAATTAAGCCAAATTCATCCGTATGGTGAAATGCTTTCGGATGCATGTTTTGGTATCCTGGTTTGTGGTGATGAAAAACTTCAATTAACCAAGGATTACTGGCCTGTTGATTGTTCAAATGCAACACAGAACATATTGCTTTCAACCCATGGATATGGATTAGGTGCTGTCTGGCTTGGGGTATATCCCAGGGAAGAAAGGATGAAAGATATGAGAAATGTTTTTAATTTACCCGGGCACGTTCATCCTTTTGCCCTGATATCACTTGGTTATCCTGCCGAGAAAAAACCGATGCCATCTCGTTTTGATCCACAAAGAGTACATAAAAACAAATGGTAATTTCCAGCACCAGATACCGGTAACCAGGAACTTGCTATGCGTAAAAACAAATGTATAAATAGATTCTATTATAATGAATTACAATGAGGTTCTGAATTACCTGTACAGCCATTTACCTATGTTTCAGAGGCAGGGAAGAGTTGCGTATAATGCAAAACTGGATAATTCCCTGGCAATGGATGAATATTTTGGTTTTCCGCATAAGAAATTCAGGTCTATTCATATTGCCGGAACAAATGGAAAGGGTTCTGTTGCCCATATTCTTGCTTCTGTTCTTCTGGAAGCCGGTTTCAGAACCGGGCTTTATACCTCTCCGCATTTAAAGGATTTTCGTGAACGAATACGGGTAAACGGGGTACCTGTCCCTGAGAGTAAAGTGATTGATTTTGTCACTCAAAACCAGAAATTACTGGATAGAGTCGAGCCATCATTTTTTGAAATGTCTGTAGCAATGGCACTCAATTACTTTTATGATGAAGAAGTAGATATAGCTGTTATCGAGACAGGTATGGGAGGAAGACTCGACTCGACTAATATTATTACACCTGTATTATCGGTAATTACCAATATCGGTATGGATCATAGTATTTATCTTGGAAACAGCCTGAAAAAAATTGCTTATGAAAAAGCAGGGATCATTAAACCCGGGGTTCCTGTAGTTATAGGAGAAACGGGTAAAGAAACAGATCATGTTTTTATTAGTAAAGCCCGGGAAACAGGTTCTGAAATTGTGTTTGCTGACCGGAATTTTAGTTCAGAATACTCATTAATGTCACTTGATGGTTTGCAGATAATGAATATTGAAAAGAAGGGTGGGGAGGGATATCCTGAATT
>JAGGXD010000034.1 GCA_021163295.1 Bacteroidales bacterium | reverse complement strand
TCTCCTCTTCTCATTTTCTCCTCTTCTCCTCTTCTCCTCTTCCCAATCTTCCATTATTCCATCATTCCATTCTTCCATCTTCTTAATGCTTAAAATGCCTGATACCGGTAAAGACCATAGACATATTGTGCCGGTCGCAAAAATCAATAGAATCTTTATCCCGGATTGATCCGCCCGGTTGAATAACAGCAGTTATCCCTGCATTATTAGCAATTTCAACCGAATCGGCAAAAGGGAAAAAAGCATCTGAAGCCATAACCGCACCATTAAGATCGAATTTAAAATTTCTTGCCTTTACAATCGCCTGTTTCAATGCATCAACCCTGGATGTTTGTCCTACACCGCTTGCAAACAATTGTTTTCCCTTAGCTAAAACTATACAATTTGATTTAGTATGCTTAACTAACTTATTAGCAAAAATAAGATCGGTTATTTCTGAAGCAGAGGGTTTCTTTTTTGTTACTGTCTCTAAATCTGTTTCATCTTCCATCTTCATATCCCTGTCCTGGTAAATAACACCATTAAGTAATGAACGGTATAAATAATTGGCTGAGCCGGATGATTTTTGTATCAGAATAATCCTTTTCTTTTTCTGCATTAATATCTCAATGGCATCGCTTTGGTATTCCGGTGCAATTATCACCTCAAAAAATAATTTATTTATCTCCTCTGCTGTTTCTTTATCAACCTTCACATTTGATATCAGGATACCCCCAAATGCAGATACCGGATCACCTGCCAGTGCATCCTTCCACGATTGAAGAAGTTCGTTCCTGGAAGCAATACCACATGCATTATTATGTTTTAAGATAGCAAAAGTAGGTTCGGAATATTCTGACATCAGGCTTACTGCAGCATCAATATCCAGTAGGTTATTGTACGAAATTTCTTTCCCGTGAAGTTTATCGAACAGTTTGTTAAAATCGCCAAAAAACACACCCTTTTGATGAGGATTCTCTCCATATCTAAGTTCGTAACCGGTACGAACACTTTCCTTAAAACTTAATATCTTGTTTTCAGCATTGAAATATTTAAAAATTGCTGTATCATAATGTGAGGAAACATTAAAAGCTTCTGCTGCAAATTTTCGTCTTTCTTCAAGCGTGGTTTTTCCCTTATTATTTTGCAGAATTTGTTTTAACTCTTCGTACTGGTCCTTGTTAGAAATAATAACCACATCTTTATAATTCTTTGCTGCTGCACGGATAAGAGAAATCCCTCCAATATCAATCTTCTCAATCACAGATTGTTCGTCAGCCCCGGAAGCTACCGTTTCTTCAAAAGGATAAAGATCAACAATAACCAGGTCTATTTCAGGAATTTGATATTCCTGGAGTTCCTTCTTATCTTCCCCTGTATCACGCCTTGCAAGAATTCCACCAAACACTTTTGGATGCAGGGTTTTCACACGCCCGCTTAAAATGGACGGATAGCCGGTAAGATCTTCAACTGCAAAAACTTCTGCACCAAGATCCTTAATATAATTTTGCGTTCCCCCGGTAGAATAAATTCTTACTCCCAGGTCTTTAAGGAGATGAATTATGTTGTTAAGATTTTCTTTATGGTAAACCGAAATTAAAGCTGAATTAATCTTTTTATGATCACTCATTAATAACCATTATTAAAATTTCGTGCAAAGTTACTAAACAAATATAATCTACTGATAAAAAACTGTTTAAAAATAGTTAAATTTGCTGATGAAATATAATTATTGCTGTAACATTTTTTTTACCAAAACCACCGCCAGAGTTTTCAACCGCTGGCGGGGTTTATGAATTATCATTTATTCATTTATCTTTGTAAAAACCGGTAATAGTAAAAAAGGGATGAAACGTCTCATACTTATTCGATTAATAAAAGAAAGTTTTCTATTTGCTTATCAGGCAATTATTGTTAATAAGCTAAGAACATTCCTGTCATTGCTTGGAATAACCATAGGAATATTTGCGATTATCTCTGTTTTTACTGTAATCGACTGGATGGAGCGGTCTATTAAAGAAAGTATTTCTTCTCTCGGAGATAATGCAGTTTATGTTCAAAAATGGCCATGGTCATTTTCCGCGGATCTTGAGTGGTGGAAAATTCTTCAATGGCCTGTAGTAACTATTGAAGAATATGAAGAATTAAAACAAAAAGCAGTAACTGCCGAATCAATGGCTTTTCTCATTCAAACCAATGTTACAGTAGAATACAGGAACAACTCTGCTCAAGATATTGGTTTACTTTCTGCTACACATGATTTTGATATTGTAAGAAACTTCGATATTGAAAAAGGCAGGTATTTTTCTATGTTTGAATCAAACAATGGAAAAAACAGTGCAGTTATCGGGGCTGTTCTTGCCGAGAGGCTTTTCGAGAACATTAACCCTGTTGGAAAAGAGATATCAGTAAGGGGAAGAAAACTTGTAGTTATTGGCGTTTTTAAAAAAGAGGGAATGGGAGGTTTTAGCGATGAGGGTCTGGACCGGGTTTTACTTGTCCCAATTAACTTTACCAGGAATGTTGTAAATATCAGGAGCGATAATCTTAATCCCTTAATTATTGTTAAAGCTAAACCAAAAATATCTCTTCCACAATTGAAAGATGATCTTAGAATGATCCTGCGTGCCAGCAGAAAGATCAGACCCCAGGATGAAGATAATTTTTCTCTTAACCAGGCAAGTGTAATACAACAAGGTTTTCAATCGGTTTTTGCAGGAATAAATATCGGAGGATGGATTATTGGTGGTTTTTCTATTCTTGTTGGCGGTTTCGGGATTGCAAATATTATGTTTGTTTCAGTGAAAGAACGCACCAATATGATTGGTATTCAAAAATCACTGGGCGCAAAGAACAGTTTTATCTTACAGGAATTTCTTTATGAATCCATTTTGCTTTCCATTGCAGGTGGAATACTGGGCTTGTTTCTTGTTTTTTGCGGAACACTGATTGTCAATTGGAAAATGGATGTTACAATCACTCTGACAAACGGAAATATTTTAACAGGAATACTGATCTCATCTGTTATAGGAATTATATCGGGCTATGCACCGGCATATTCTGCTTCACGACTTGATCCGGTAGAAGCCATAGGAACCACTTTTTAAAACAATCCATACATCATTTTTCCTATCATCAAATACAGAAATATTCCGACAATATCGTTCATAGTAGTGATAAAAGGACCTGTTGCAAGTGCGGGGTCAATGCCCTTTCTGTGTAGCACCAAGGGTATCAGGGTGCCAACTAAAGCCGCGAACAGAATAACAATCATCAGCGCAAGACTCACGGTGAATGTCAGTGCATAATCATCAGTAAAAAAATAATTGTAAGCGAAAATCAACGACCCTAAAACAGCCGCATTTATTATGGCAACTAATAATTCTTTGAATATTTTCGCCCCGGTACTTCCCAGATCAAGCGACCTGCCGGCTAAACCCTGAACCACTATTGCTGACGACTGGATGCCAACATTCCCGCCCATAGATGCAATAAGAGGGATAAAAAATGCCATCTGGGGATTTATTTTCAGGTCTCCCTCATAATGCGATATCACTAATGCACCAAAAATACCACCAATCAGTCCAATTAATAACCATGGTAAACGAGCCCTGGTTATAACTAAAACTTTATCTGAATGTTCAATATCCTCAGAGATACCGGAAGCCATCTGGTAGTCTTTTTCCGCTTCGTCCCTGATAAAATCAACCACATCATCAATAGTGATACGCCCTATGAGACGTTCAATTGAATCAACTACCGGCAAAGCAACCAGATCATACTTGTCCATGATATTGGCTACTTCCTCTCCTGAAGTATCAGTTTTTACATATATAACATCTTCATTAGCAATGCCCTTAACTTTTGTAATGTTTTTTGCCAAAAGCATCTTCTTCAACGAAACTGTACCTTTTAACTTATTGTTATCATCTACTACGTAAACATAATATACTTCATCAACATTCTCAGCCTGCAAACTCATCTCCTTAAGGCATTTCATAATAGTCCAGTTCTCATTTACTTTTATCAGTTCTTTTCCCATTAATCCGCCGGCTGAATCTTCATCATATGAAAGCAGATCAACAATATCCCCTGCCCGCTCAACATCATCTATATGCTGAAGGACATCCTCCTTTTTTTCTTCTGACAATTCACCGATTATATCAGCTGCATCATCAGTATCCATATTGTCAATAAACTGCTCTGCAATTACCTTCCCCGGAATCACTTCCAGAAACCGTTCCCTGTCATCTTCTTCAAGTTCAGCAAGAACATCAGCTGCAATTTCACCTTCAAGCAACAAGTATAAAAACCTTGCCTCTTTAATACTTAACTCGTTATACAGCTCTGCTATATCTGCAGCATGAAGATCCTGAATAAGTTCTTTTGCTTTACTTTCATCTCCTGCCCCGATAACTTCCCTGAGCTTTTCCAGATATTCCTTTGTTAATTCAAACTGACTTGCCATTTTATGATTTTTTATCTATTTATAAACTATTTGAAATGAAATTAGTAAGAGTGACAAACTCTTCCACACTTAATTCTTCAGGCCTTTTATTCATCAATGCCTCGTCTGTCTTTTGATTAAATAAACCATTTTTTAAGGAATTACGCAAGGTTTTACGCCTTTGATTAAAACCGGTCTTAACTATACGTAAAAACAGGTTTTCATCACACGCCAAATGATCCCTGTTATTCCGGGTTAATCTTATAACAGATGATTTAACCCTGGGAGGAGGGAAAAAAACGTTTTCATTCACTGTAAACAAAATTTCGATATCGTAATATGCCTGTAGTAAAACACTTAAAATTCCATATTTTTTTGTTCCCGGACCCGACCTGATCCGCTCAGCTACCTCTTTTTGCACCATACAAACAACCTCCTTTATCTGATCTTTACTCTCAAGCACCTTAAAAAAAATCTGACTTGAAATATTGTACGGAAAATTTCCAATCAAAGAAATATTTCCGGAAAACAGATTGCCCAGATTAAGTTTAAGAATATCATTCTCAATAATTCGTTCATCCATTTCGGGAAATTTTTCTCTCAGGATCTGTACTGCTTCATTGTCTATTTCAATAAGCCATATTTTGTTTTTGTATCGTCCGGGTAAAAATTGAGTTAATATACCTGTCCCGGAACCTACTTCAACCAGAGATTGCACATCCTGCACCTGCAACGAATTGGCTATCTTTCGTGCAATATTGTTATCTGTCAAAAAATGCTGACCCAGTCTTTTTTTTGGTTTGATATAGCTCATTCTATCCTTAAATTGAAATAGTTCCAAATTTCGTAAATCCATTTGCCTTTTCAAAGTAAACATTATTATCAATATATTATTCCACCATTCTGTTAATAACTCTTCCTTGTCTTACCGGTGTGTTTGCACTATATTTGCCTGACAGATTTTTAATACACTATGCTTCCCAATGTCCAATAACTTCGATGAAACAAAAAATAAAACTTATTCTTGAAGATGGAACTTCACTGGAAGGAAAATCATTTGCAGCAGAAAAACCTGTATCAGGCGAAGTGGTATTTAACACTGCTATGACAGGCTACCCGGAAAGTCTGACCGACCCTTCATACAAGGGTCAGATACTTGTATTAACCTACCCGTTGATTGGAAACTATGGGGCCCCTCGCACTGAAATGGAGAACAACCTTAATAAATTTCATGAATCAGGGAATATCCATATCTCCGGATTGATAGTCTCAGACTATTCTTTCGAATACAGTCACTGGAACGCTGAGGATAGTCTTGGCAACTGGCTTAAAAAGAATAATATCCCCGGAATATATGGAATTGACACCAGAGCTCTTACAAAAAAGCTAAGAGAGAAAGGAACAATGCTTGGAAAAATTATTGTGGATAAGAATATTCCTTTTTATGATCCCAATACTAAAAACCTTGTTGAAGAAGTTTCTATTAAGAAGAAACAAATATACGGCACCGGGAAATATAAAATTCTGCTTATTGATTGTGGTGTGAAATATAATATAATCCGTTCACTGCTTGAACGGGACACTACTATTATAAGGGTTCCGTGGGATTATGATATCACTGGTGAAGAATATGACGGGCTATTTATCTCGAACGGACCAGGAGATCCGAAACAATGCCTGGCTACTATCGGGAATATTCAAAAAGCATTCGATATAGAGAAACCGGTATTTGGTATATGTCTTGGCAATCAACTAATGGCACTGGCATCAGGTGCTGACACCTATAAACTTAAATATGGTCACCGTAGTCATAACCAACCGGTTATCAGAACAGGATCAAACAAGGCATATATCACTTCACAAAATCATGGTTTCGCGGTTGATAACAAAACCCTGAGTAATGACTGGGAGCCTCTTTTTACAAATATTAACGACGAAACCAACGAGGGAATGATCCATAAATCAAAACCTTTCTTCTCAACTCAGTTCCATCCTGAGGCATCAGGAGGACCAACAGATACTGCATTCCTTTTTGATAAGTTTATTGAAATGATAAGTAAGAATAAAAAAGTGGTTTTAGTATGATCAAAACAGGAAAAATAAGTAAGGTACTGCTTTTAGGTTCCGGAGCTCTGAAGATAGGGGAAGCAGGCGAATTTGATTACTCGGGATCACAGGCATTAAAAGCACTTCGTGAGGAGAATATCGAAACCGTCCTTATTAATCCAAATATTGCAACTGTCCAAACTTCTGAAAAAGTAGCCGGCAAAATATATTTTCTTCCGATAACTCCATATTTTGTTGAAGAGGTAATTAAAAAAGAAAAACCTGATGGCATTCTGCTCGCGTTCGGAGGGCAAACTGCACTGAACTGCGGAATTGATCTGTATAAGAATGGAGTCCTCGAAAAACACAATGTCCGCGTACTGGGAACCCCTATCCAATCGATTATGGATACTGAAGACAGGGATTTATTTATTAAAAAACTGACAGAGATCAATGTTCTGACACCCAGAAGTATTGCAGTCAGTAAGGTTAAAGATGCAATATTAGCAGCAGAGAGTCTCGGATACCCAATAATTATCAGGTCTGCATACTCACTTGGCGGACAGGGAAGCGCTTTCTGCAAAGACAAGGAAGAATTGCATGAAATGGCCTCCAGGGCATTTTCCTATTCCGGTCAGATCCTTGTGGAAGAATCACTGAAAGGATGGAAAGAGGTTGAATATGAAGTGGTACGCGATGGGTACGATAACTGTATCACGGTTTGTAATATGGAAAATTTTGACCCTCTGGGCATACATACAGGTGAAAGTATAGTAGTAGCACCGTCACAAACACTTACAAACACCGAATATCATAAGTTGCGGGAATTATCCATTAAGGTTATTCGACATATCGGCATTATCGGTGAATGTAACATACAGTATGCACTTGATCCGAATTCAGAGGAATACAGGGTAATTGAAGTGAACGCCCGCCTCTCCCGCTCTAGTGCCCTTGCATCCAAAGCAACCGGATATCCCCTGGCATTTATTGCAGCTAAACTTGGTGTCGGATACGGACTTCATGAGCTTAAGAATTCTATTACCAAAACAACCACCGCCTTTTTTGAACCGGCACTGGATTATATTGTTTGTAAAATACCACGATGGGACCTGAATAAATTCGACGGTGTTTCTCACCTTATTGGCAGTAGTATGAAAAGTGTCGGTGAAGTGATGTCCATCGGAAGGACATTCGAAGAAGCAATCCAGAAAGGGTTAAGAATGATAGGTCAGGGAATGCACGGATTCGTGGGAAACCGGATCGCCGGATTTAAGAACATCAATGATGAACTCGCGCAACCAACCGATATGCGCATATTTGTTATTGCCGAAGCTCTGGAGAAAAAATTTTCTATAAACAAGATACACGAACTGACAAAAATCGATAAATGGTTCCTCTACAAACTTAAAAATATTATTCACCTTAAAGAGGAACTTACAAACTACAATTCTATAAAAGAATTACCGGTTGATACACTTCAGGAAGCAAAAATACTGGGATTTTCAGATTTCCAGCTGGCAAGATTTGTTTTGAAATCGAAGGATGATAAAATAGCAAACGACCTGATCACTGTCAGGGAATACAGGAAATCAAAAGGGATTGTACCGGCTGTAAAACAAATTGATACCCTGGCAGCCGAATATCCTGCACAGACCAATTACCTGTATCTTACTTATAGTGGTACAGAACATGATATTGACTATTCCGGCTTAAAAAAGTCGGTTATAGTTCTGGGATCAGGGGCATACCGTATCGGCAGCAGTGTTGAATTTGACTGGTGCGGAGTAAATGCCCTTGACACCATTAAACAAAGCAGCTACCAATCGGTAATGATCAATTACAACCCTGAAACAGTAAGTACTGATTACGATATCTGCGACAGACTTTATTTTGACGAACTTTCTCTTGAAAGAGTACTGGATATAATCGAACTGGAAGCACCTGAAGGTGTAATTGTTTCCACCGGTGGACAAATACCAAATAACCTGGCTATCAGATTGTACGAGCAAAACGTAAAAATATTGGGCACCTCTCCTCTCTCAATTGACCGGGCTGAGAACAGGCACAAATTTTCCTCTATGCTTGACAGTATCAGGGTTGACCAGCCCCGCTGGAAAGAGCTTACCAGTACCGGTGATATTCATGGTTTTGTTGAAAAGATCGGATTTCCCGTACTGGTAAGACCATCCTATGTTTTATCCGGTGCAGCAATGAATGTAGTATCAAACAAAGATGAACTCGGACATTTCCTGGAAATGGCATCCCATGTCTCAAGACAATACCCGGTAGTAGTGTCGGAATTTATTGAAAATGCCAAGGAGATAGAGATTGATGCAGTTGCAGGATCGGGCGAGATCATCGCCTATGCTATCTCCGAACATGTTGAGTTTGCCGGGGTTCACTCCGGAGATGCAACCATGATCTTTCCTCCTCAAAAAATCTATTTTGAAACAATAAGACGTATAAAACGCATCACCCGTCAGATAGCAAAAGAACTTGATATTTCCGGTCCTTTTAATATCCAGTTTCTTGCAAAAGACAATGATATAAAGGTAATAGAATGCAACCTCAGAGCCAGCCGTAGTATGCCTTTTGTATCAAAAGTACTAAAAACTAATCTTATTGAATTGGCAACACGTGTTATGCTGGGAGAAAAAGTGGAAAAACCTCATAAGTCTATTTTCGACCTGGATTATGTAGGAATTAAAGCTCCGCAATTCTCCTTTTCACGCCTTCAGAAAGCAGATCCTATACTTGGTGTTGATATGTCGTCAACCGGTGAGGTGGGATGTATAGGTGAGGATTTTTATGAGGGTATACTGAAGTCAATGTTGTCGGTAGGTTATTCCGTACCCCAAAAAGCAGTTCTTCTCTCAACCGGAGAGCCCCGTTCGAAGCTTGAGATGATAACAAGCGCCAGGGAACTAAATAAAAAAGGGTATAAATTATACGCCACACGTGGCACTCAGAAATTCCTTGAAACCAATGAGATAGATGCAGAGGTTGCCTACTGGCCGGATGAAAAGGATTTTCCGAATACAATTGATCTGATCCGTAATAAAAAAGTAGATCTTGTGATCAATATTCCCAAGAACCTTTCAAAAAGTGAACTTGAAAATGATTACAGTATCAGGCGAAATGCAGTGGATTTTAATGTCCCGCTTATCACCAACGCACGCCTGGCAAGTGCATTCATCCTGGCATTCTGCAAGCTGGATATGGCAGATATCGCTATTAAAAGCTGGGATGAGTACCAGACTTTGTAAGAATGGAATCGAATAATAAATCTTGAATACACCAAAATGATAACTGTAAGAAAAGGGAAACAGAGCGATAACAAAACCATTGTTGATTTCCAGATCAGGATGGCAAAAGAAACCGAGCATATTGATCTTGACCGGGATATTGTAGACAAAGGTGTAAACGCGGTATTCAATAATCCTGAGAAAGGGATTTATTTTGTTGCTGCATCAGAGAATAAAATAATTGCCTCCCTGCTTATCACATTTGAGTGGAGCGACTGGCGTAACGGTGATGTTTACTGGATACATTCTGTTTATGTTTTACCGGAACTCAGAAAAAAGGGTGTTTTTAAAACTATGTATCTCCACATGAAAAACATTGTACAAAAGGATAAAAATATCTGGGGATTGAGACTTTATGTTGATAAAACCAATATCAATGCACAGAAAGTTTACGAAATCATGGGAATGGATTGTAACCATTACATGCTTTTCGAATGGATGAAATAGAGAAAAACCTGGTACCATGCCTGTACTAACATTAACAGTAATATTATCCGGACTGGCTTACATGCTGATAATTCTCAATTTTTATTCAGGATGGAGAAAGTTAAAGGTATATACCATTAAGAATGAAAAATTCACTACTCCGGTATCCCTGGTAATACCCGTAAGGAACGAAGAAAAAAATATTCCGGGTTTAATCAGAGGTATCCGTGAACAGGATTATCCCGGCAGACTCCTGGAGGTTATTTTCATTGATGATCATTCTGATGACCGGAGCTTTGAGCTAATAAGCGAGCATATTTCCGGTATAGAAAATTTTCATCTTATACGAAGCACAGGATCAGGAAAGAAAATGGCACTTCAAACCGGATTTGAAAAAGCCACCGGAGATCTTATAATTACTACTGATGCTGATTGCCATTATTCTTCCCGCTGGATATCTGTTTTTGCAGGTTTTTACGAAAAGCATCACCCTAAATTAATGGCAGGACCAGTGCTTTTGGAAAGAAACAATAATTTCCTTCAGCGTTTACAACAGATAGAATTTCTCAGTCTTACAGCCTCTACTGCCGGTGCATTCGGGGCAGGACATCCAATAATGTGTAATGGGGCAAACCTGGCTTTTGACAGGAAGACAATTGAACAGCAGGAGGATATTATGCAAACACAATACACTTCCGGCGATGATATTTTCTTAATGCACCGTATAAAGCAATTATGGCCCGGTGAACTTTATTATATAAAATCGAATGATGCGGTTGTTACCACCGGCGGACAGCCTGATTTCAGATCATTCATTCAGCAACGCATCCGGTGGGCATCAAAAAGCATTGGATACAGGGATGTTGATACAATAATTACGGGGATGGTAGTACTGTTAATCAACTTTCTGTTTTTATGGACACTTGCAGGCACTTTTTTTGAGCCGTATATATTCAGTTTTTTTATTTTTCTATACATTATCAAAACCCTCCCCGATCTGCTTCTGGTAACTGCTGTCTCTTCCTTTTTCCGTGCAAAAAAGAACCTGTGGCTTTTGCCCCTGGCACAACTGGTTTACCCAATTTATGCTGTTTTCACAGCACTTGCTTCGCTTACGGGGAAGCACAGTTGGAAAGGAAGAAGGTACTAGGATCAAGGCAAAAGACGAGTCTATTTAATAAATCCATCCATAATTATTACATTAATAATCAGAATTTTGTATATTTACATAGAAAATGCCCAACAAACCTAAAATAAAGCTTGATTATGATCATCACCGGAATCAGAAGGTGGTGTTGATAAAGTTTGCATATAACTTTAAACTAATTGAACAAGTAAAGAAGCTTTCCGGCAGCAGGTGGAGTCAGACAAAGCGATGCTGGTATTTACCTGTTGACAACTTTAATTTAGATATATTTTTAAATAAAATATCAGGAATTGCAGATACCGATGCTTCAAACATAAAGGATGGTGGTGCATCGAATATATCGACCGGCAGGACAAAGAAATCCTTTTCAACTAAACTACCAAAGGGATATTTGGAAATACTTGAGCAAAAAAGATATGCTAAAAGCACTATCAAGACCTACACAACATATTTCAGGCAGTTTGTTGATTATTTTTCAGGACAATCACTAGAGGAGGTAAGTGTTGAACAGATCAATGATTATCTACTAAAGCTTATACATGAAGAATCCATGTCATCGAGTAAACAGAACCAGTATATCAATGCCATCAAATTCTATTACGAGAAGGTACTGGGAATGGAGAAGCAATATTACAAAGTTGAGAGGCCCAAAAAAGAGGAAAAACTACCTGATGTGCTTAGCAAAGAAGAAATTGCTTCAATGATAAAATTAACGAAAAATCTCAAACACAAAAGTATTATAGTGATTATATATTCATGTGGTTTGCGTAGAAGCGAAGCAATTAATTTAAAGCTAACTGATATTGATTCTAAGCGAATGCTTGTAAAGATTCGGGGAGGTAAGGGAAAAAAAGATCGTTATGTTCAGCTTGCAGATGGAACATTAAAAGAGTTAAGAAAATATTATAAGGAACATAATCCGTTGAAGTGGTTATTTACAGGCCAGAAAGGCGGACAATATAGTGCAGAAAGCATTGAGAATGTAGTGAAACAAGCTGCAAAAAGAGCAAGGATAAAGAAAAATGTTTACCCTCATATACTAAGGCATAGTTTTGCCACGCACCATTTGGAACAAGGCACTGATTTAAGATATATTCAGGAATGGCTAGGACATGCCAGTTCAAAAACTACCGAAAGGTATACACATGTTTCGCAAACGGACTTTAGAAAATTCCGGAATCCATTGGATGACATCATGGATGATCTGGATTAGAAAAGTACACATACACGTCCAATTTTAAGGTGTATATGTAATTTATACAATATGACATAAACAATATATATGTAAGTTTACACATACCCAATCGTTACCAGCAATCCCCCTACCAAGAAACTCAGTTGAGTTTTTAAGCTAACGAAGGGGAAAATACAAGTTTGAAATGAATAAATCTGAGAAATATTAATTAACTGAAAATTAAATAATTAACCTTGACGTTAGTTG
>JAGGXD010000039.1 GCA_021163295.1 Bacteroidales bacterium | reverse complement strand
GAAGACCTGTTCCGATTCCGGATGCTAATTTTATGTTGCCCATTGATGTTGCTGTAATTGCTATAGGAAACAGTCCAAATCCACTTGTTCCGTCAACAACACCGGATATAGAAACCGGGAAATGGGGAAATATAATCACTGATCCAAAAACATGTAAGACATCAAAACCTGGTGTATTTGCCGGGGGGGATGTTGCCACCGGAGCAGCAACAGTAATTTTAGCAATGGGTGCCGGGAAAATTGCAGCCCGGGGTATTCATGAGTATTTGATAAATGAAACGGAATAAAGTTACTGGTTACTGGTTATACTGTTACTTGATTCTCTGCTCTCTGCTCTTTGCTCTCTGCCCTCTGCTCTTCATCTTCACCATTCCATGCTATCTTCAAGCCTTATATCATTTAAGTCCTCCTTACTTAATCCATGCCATCTGCAACCCTTTTTAGAACAGAGACAAAAATCCAGTAGTTTTGTTCTGGCAGTGATTTCAATCTTAAATATCTCACTTCCACACTCTTCACATTTTTTATCTTTAACCATCAGACTGGTATCACAATGAAAACATCTTAAGTCTCCTATCTCTTTACCTTCCTGCAAATAAATAGTTGATTTGGAAGTAAAAACATTAAGATAAGGACTAAGCATAATGTAGCCTGTCTTTTTGTCTCTAACCACCTTCAATTTGATCATATTATTTTCAATCAGGGTCTTCTTACAATGGGGGCAAAAAGCATGAAGGAATGTTCCGGACTTGATCATTTCAATTTTTTCATCTTCATCATTCAATGCAGTGTCTGATTCCTTGCTTGAGATGGTCATCTTCCTGTAATAGGGCATCCCGCTTAATTCTGATTCATCAAAAAGATTTTTTAAAGCGAAAGTAAAATCAACAAATTTCACAAAATGGTTTTTACAACCCACCCTGGAACAGATATCAATTTTGCCGCCGATATCCAGATCAAACTGAATCATAGGGGCTTTGCAAACTTCACACTTAGCAACACTAACAATCTCAGAATTACAATGTGGACAAAATATTTTAACAATTGAATTTTCCGGGGTTTCAATATCACACAAATAATTATAGCTTTCCCAAACAGAGCTTAAATTCATTGCCCCTTCTTTTTCCCCAACATTTATTTTCAATTTGTAACTGGGACAATTATCAACTTTAACTTTATAATCCATTAAAGATTTTCCGCAAACAGGACAATTAGCTTTTAGACAAAATAATTCATCCATGATTATTGTTTTATCTTATTTATTTCTAAAGATAAGATTATTTTGTTGCAAAATCGAGTATATCACCAATTGTTTTAAATTCTTTGACAAGAGAAATAATATTCCTTACTTTTTCTTTAATATATTTATTCATACCGGCAGCAGCTTTTCTTCCATCACCCATTGCGAGTATCACTGTTGCTCCGCCCCTGACAATATCTCCTCCTGCAAAAACACCCGAAACTGATGATTGCAGTGAATCCTTGTTAACGTTGATTGTTCCCCAATTTGATACATCCAGATCTTTCATGCTTTTTGGAATAAGTGGGTTTGGAGAAACACCCACACTTACAATCACAGTATCTACATCAATAAAATATTCAGATCCCTTAATAGGTATTGGTCTTCTTCTACCGGAGTTATCCGGTTCTCCCAATTTCATTTTCTGCAGCTTCATTTTATTTACCCTGCCATTTTTATCTGCAAAATATTCAAGCGGACTATTCAAATTTAAGAATTCGATTCCCTCTTCCTGAGCATGTTTTATTTCTTCATTCCTTGCCGGCATTTCTTCAATAGAGCGCCTGTAGATTAACATTGCTCTTTCCGCTCCCAAACGTTTAGCCGTTCTTACCGAGTCCATAGCTGTATTACCTCCTCCAATAACAGCAACTTTTTTACCACTAAGCACAGGAGTATCATATTCCGGATCTGAAGCTCTCATTAAATTTATTCTTGTAAGATATTCATTTGATGAAAAAATGCCAATAAAATTTTCACCCGGTATATTCATGAAATTTGGAAGACCGGCACCACTACCTACGAAAAAAGCAGTGTAGCCTTCTTTTTTTAGGTCATCAATAGTAGCTGTTTTTCCAACAATAAAATTTGTAACAAATTTAACCCCCATCTTACGAAGGATTTCAATTTCAACATCAACAATATCGTTAGGCAAACGAAATTCAGGTATTCCATATTTAAGAACACCTCCAATTTCATGTAAAGCTTCAAAAACAGTGACATCATATCCCATCTTAATCATATCTCCTGCAAATGCCAATCCTGATGGACCCGAACCAATAGAAGCTACTTTGATACCATTCTTTGAAGAAATTTCAGGAATAGATACCTGCCCGTTATCTCTTTCGTAATCAGCAGCAAATCGTTCCAGATTTCCAATTGCAACCGGTGGTTTCCCTAATTTTTGAGTATAAAAACAAGCCTGCTCACATTGAACTTCCTGTGGGCACACCCTGCCGCAAACTGCAGGTAAAGCATTAGTTTCTTTTAATACTTTAGCAGATTCAAGAAATTCACCTGCTTCAATTTTTTTTATGAACTTCGGAATATTAATTCCAACAGGACATCCTTCAATACAAGTTGGTTTAGGACAATCTATACAACGATGAGCCTCATGCATTGCTTGTTCAACGGACAATCCTTTATTAACCTCAATATAGCTTTTATTTCTTACATTGGGATCTGACTCAGGCATATCCAATCTTTCAAGACCGGTCCTTTCCTTAGTCTTCATCTTCCCCCGGAGTTCAACTCTCCAATCCTTTTCTCTTTCCTTTTTAAGATATTCAAGAATTCTATCCATTATTATGCTTTTCTGTATTTATCAATATAATGATTGTATGCTTGTTCTTCCAGCTTTTTATAAGCGCCTAACCTGTTCAGCATTTCATCAAAATCAACCTGATGTGCATCAAATTCCGGCCCGTCAACACAAACAAATTTGGTTTTACCCCCAACAGTAACTCTGCATGCCCCACACATTCCGGTACCATCAACCATAATAGTATTTAAACTGGCCAGTGTGTGGATTTTATACTTTTTTGTTAACAAGGATACGAATTTCATCATTATTGCAGGACCAACAGTAACAGCAAGATCAATTTTTTCTCTTTTAATAATCTCCTCCATACCATTTGTTACCAAACCTTTTTTCCCATACGAACCATCATCAGTCATAACAATTACTTCATCAGAAAATTCCCGTATTTGCTCCTCCAGAATAACCAATTCCTTTGTTCTGGCAGCCAGAACAGTAATAACCTTGTTCCCGGCTTTCTTAAATGCATCAACAATAGGCAATAAAGGAGCAACACCTACACCACCTCCGGAAGCAAGAATTGTTCCCACTTTTTCAACATGGGTAGCGTTACCAAGCGGACCTAAAACATCAGTAATATAATCCCCAACTTCCAGGTTCACTAATTTTATTGAAGAGACACCCATCTTTTGAACAATAAGTGTTATTGTCCCCTTTTCCGTATCAGATCCAACTATTGTTAAGGGTATTCGTTCACCCTTAGAACCTACGCGTAAAATAACAAAATGTCCCGCTTTCCTGCTCTTTGCAATTGCAGGAGCTTCGATTACAAGTTTTACGACATTATCAGAAAAATATTCTTTATCAACGATCTTATTCATTGGGATAATATTATATAAATTTGATAATTATTTATGAATATTGAATCATAAATAAAAAAACAAAAAGTAAAAATCAAATAAAATTTAAAAAACAAAAATAGATTTAATTATTGACATATTTAAATATTTTATAAATAACCACATTAAATCAGGCCTTTTCTTTGAAGCATTGGCTCAATTTTAGGATCAGCACCACGGAAGTTTTTATAAAGTTTCATTGGATCATCAGTACCCCCTCTTTCAAGAACATTTTTCCTGAACCTTGTAGCTGTCTCAGAGTCGAACAAGCTTGTTTCTTTAAAAGCAGCAAATGCATCAGCATCCAGTACCTCTGCCCAAATATAGCTATAATAGCTTGAGGAATATCCGCCTGAAAATATATGGGCAAAATATGTACTACGGTATCTTACAACAATCTCGGGGATCATTTTAATATTATCCATAGATATATCTTCAAAATCAAGCACATCTGTCTCTGTTGTCTTTTTAATGGTGTGCCAGTCCATATCCAGAAAACAAGCTGACAGGTATTCAACCGTAACAAATCCCTGATTAAAATGCTTGCTTTTTTCCAATTTTTCTATAAGATATTCAGGAATAGGCTCTCCTGTTTCATAATGCTTTGCATATACCTTCATTACTTCAGGTTCTGCAGCCCAGTTTTCCATAATCTGTGAAGGAAGTTCAACAAAATCTCTGGGCACTGACGTTCCTGAAAGACTCCTGTATTGACAATTAGAAAGTAATCCATGTAATGCATGTCCAAATTCATGAAATAATGTACTAACCTCCTCGAAGTTAAGCAGTGCCGGCTTATCTCCTGTTGGTTTGGTAAAATTGAAATTCGTTGTTATAACAGGAGTAATATTTTCACCATCCCTGCGATACTGTTTACGATAACTGCTCATCCATGCTCCTCCTCTTTTACTGTCCCTGGGGAAAAAATCCATATATAAAATACCTATATGGGTTCCATCGGCCTCTTTAACTTCATAAACCTGAACATCTTTTTGATATTTTGGAATATCTGTTCTTTCTTCAATTTTCAACCCATACAACCGGTTAGCAACATAAAAAGCCCCCTCTCTAACATTATCCAGAACAAAATAAGGTCTTAACATCTCTTCATCAAGGTCATATTTCTGTTGCCTGAGTTTTTCAGCATAATACCACCAGTCCGAGGGATGCAATTGCCCATTTTCACCTTCAGCATCCATCATCTTTTGTAACTCGTCAGCCTCTTTCTTAGCCACAACCAATGCCGGATCCCAAATTTTGTTAAGGAAATCAAAAACTTTTTGTGGGTCTTTTGCCATATTTTTCTCAAGCACATAATCTGCATGGGTTTTATACCCTAACAAAACTGCCCTTTCTAATCGCAATGTTGCAATTTCGGCAACATTTTCCTTGTTATCATATTCATTGTCATTATTACAGCGATTTATATAAGCTTTGAATATTTTTTCTCGTAAGTTACTTTTTTCCGAATATTGAAGAAAAGGAATCATACTCGGTTTCTGCAGTGTAAATACCCACTTGCCATCCATTTCTTTCTGTACAGCAGTTTCGGCAGCAGATGCAATAACCGGCTCGGGTAATCCGGCAAGATCTTCTTTATTTTCAATAACCAATGTGAATGAATTAGTCTCGGCCAGTAGGTTATCACCAAAGCTTAGTGATAAAAGTGATAATTTTTCATTGATTTTTCGTAATTTTTCCTGGTTTTTTTCATCAAGATTAGCACCTCCCCTAACAAACCTTTTATATGTTTCATCAAGCAATTTTGCTTGTTCAGGATTCAGTTCCAAAGAATCCATATTTCCATAAATAATTTTTATTTTTGAAAACAGACGTGCATTTAATAAAATATCATCCCTGTGCCTTGATACCTCCGGGGCTAAATCTTTAGCAATATTCTGAAGGGTATCATTAGTTAAAGACGATAAAAGATTATAAAAAACATTACTTACATTAGTCAGCAATGCGCCACTTTCTTCAAGAGCAACCACTGTGTTTTCAAATGAAGGTTTTTCATTATTGTTAACAATCGCCATAATCTCCTTCATCTGATCCTCCATGCCCTTTCTGAAGGCAGGCAGAAAATGATCATTATTTATCTGTTCAAAATCGGGAACATTAAAAGGTGTTTCATACTTTTCAAAAAACGGATTTTTTGTTTCCATTTCACCGGTCTTATTAGTTTGACAGGATATCATAAAGATTCCTGATAAAAACAATATTAAATAGATTTTTTTCACGATTAATTTAATTTTTATTGATGTTTATATTTATTTTTATTAGGTCGTAAATTTAGTAATAATCAAACAATTTATACAGGTCATAAACATATTATGCAACCTGTTTTTGTGAAAATATTTTTTCCCCTTTGTCAGATCTTCTGCAATATTTCTTACCTTGGGCAATAAGAAACAATAATAAAAATCAATAATTGTACAAATATGAAACGAATAATTATTCTAATATTTATCGTGTTGTTTTGTTTTGCGAACCTTTTCTCACAAGACAGAATAACTGGTAAATCTTTTGCAACACGTTCGGAGGTAATTGCCCAACATGGCATGGCTTGCACAAGTCAACCTCTTGCCAGCCAGGCAGCTCTGGATATATTAAAAAAAGGCGGTAATGCAATTGATGCAGCTATTGCAGCAAATGCTGTTTTAGGATTAGTTGAACCGGTTTCAAATGGTATTGGAGGTGATCTGTTTGCCATTGTCTGGGATGCAAAAACAAAAAAATTATACGGACTGAATGCCAGTGGAAGATCGCCTGAATCACTCACATTGGACTACTTTATAAAAGAAGGATACAGCCGGATCCCTTCCTATGGACCTCTGCCGGTATCAGTTCCCGGGTGTGTGGATGGATGGTTCGAATTACACGACAAATTTGGCAAACTTCCTATGCAGGAAGTGTTAAAGCCGGCTATTACTTATGCAGAAAACGGATTTCCGGTCACCGAATTAATAGCTTACTACTGGCAGGGAAATGCAAGATATCTGCAAAAATTCCCGAATTTCAAAGAGATTTTTATGCCCGGAGGTAAGGCTCCTGAAAAAGGTGAAATTTTCAAAAACCCATACCTTGCAGAAACATTAGCAAAAATCGCAGGGCAGGGAAGAGATTATTTTTATAAAGGGGAAATAGCCCGTATTATTGAAAAGTTCATGCATGAACAGGGAGGATTCCTCTCTTATAAAGATCTTGCAAAACATCATTCTGAATGGGTTGAACCAATTTCAACCAATTACCGCGGATATGATATATGGGAACTGCCTCCTAACAGTCAGGGTACTGCCGCCTTGCAGATACTTAATATACTTGAAAGATTCGATATTACCTCTATGGGATTTGGCAGCAGTGATTATATTCATCACTTTGTTGAAGCAAAAAAACTTGCATTTGAAGACAGAGCCAAATATTATGCTGATCCTGATTTTGCTGATATTCCGCTCGATTGGTTAATATCAAAAGAATATGGAATTGAACGCGCAAAGTTAATAGATCCCAATCGTTCAGCACAAAAAGTAAAAGCAGGAGAACTTGAGCAGGGTAATACTATTTATCTGACAGTAGCTGATAATGAAGGGACAATGGTCAGTCTTATTCAAAGCAATTACCGGGGAATGGGCTCAGGCATGGTGCCACCCGGACTCGGATTTATTTTACAAGACAGGGGGGAATTATTTTCACTTGAGGAGGGTCATGCCAACATGTTTGAACCTGGAAAAAGACCTTTTCACACAATTATCCCGGCATTTATTACTAAAAACGGAAAACCATGGATAAGTTTTGGGGTAATGGGTGGGTCAATGCAACCACAGGGACACGCGCAGATTGTTGTTAACATAATTGATTTTGGGATGAACCTTCAGGAAGCAGGGGATGCTCCACGGATACGTCATGGTGGTTCATCACAACCTACCGGCAGTAAAATGATTAATGGCGGGACTGTTTATCTAGAATCCGGAATATCATATGAAACCATTCACTCATTAATAAAAAAAGGACATAATATAGAATGGACAACCGGCGGATTTGGTGGTTATCAGGCTATTATGTGGGATAAGAAAAACAGGGTCTTTTTTGGAGCCTCAGAATCACGGAAAGATGGACAGGCAGTTGGGTACTAGAAGAAATTACAACCCGGCTTTCCTGAATATCTCAATTATTCTCCCTTGTTCATTTTCCCAGCATAACTCCTCTCTCGCTTTGTGCAGATTCTTTTTCCATAACTGCATTCTATCCATATCTGAAAGCATGTTCTTCAATTTTGAAGCAATATGTTTAGGATTGTGGTTATCAATAATATCACCAATATTATAGGATTTAATAATATTTTCTACCTCAACAATTTGTGAAGCAAGTACAGGCACACCTGCCTGAATGTAGTCGAACAATTTATTTGGCAAACTGTATTTGTAATTAAGGTTTGTATCCTTATCTAATGTAATTCCCACATCGGCAGCACATGTAAAATTCATCAAAATATTATAAGGTACTTTTTCCATAAACTTTACCTTGCTTTCAAGGTCCCGTTCAGAAACCATTTGCTTTAGGTTCTTAACTATATCTCCGTCACCTATGATTAAAAGAATAGTATTATCAAGAAACTGCATTGAAAGAACAGTTTCTTCAGCACCTCTGTCAATATTAATACCTGACCCCTGAAGAATAATAAGAAACCGGTTTGCGGGAAGCCCCAATCGTTTTCTTGAACAATTTTCAGATCTGTTCCATTTATAGGATACATTTCTCACAACCTCAACATTAACATTATACTTTTTTTCGTAAATTCTTGCAATAGACTGGTTTACAGTATATATATGTTTCAGTTTCGGAAAAATCCATCTTTCTATTGTTTGCCATACTTTACGTACAAATGGTCTGTTTTGGATTTCCGGAACACCGGTAAAATATTCATGCGAATCATAAATCAGTGTCACCTTTCGTATTCGTGAAACCAGAAAGTTTGCTAAAAGGGTATCAAGATCATTTGAGAGAAGAATATCAACTTTTCTGAAAAGCAGAAATAAAAATAGCCTGATATTGAAAAATGCATACATTAACGGACCCTTACTAAAAATCATCCTGAATCGTTTAACCGGATAAGAAAGATGATTACAAGACATACTATTGCCGAACTGTCGGCCAACAGCCAATATCTCAGCACCTTCCTGTAATAAAGTCCTGGCAATACGGTTTACTCGTTGATCAAAAACAATGTCATTAGTAACTGAAAAAATTACCCGATTCTTCATAGATTAAGTTTCCAGGGGTTTAGTTTTAATGATTATCGAATTTACAAATTCTTTTGTTAATAATTATAGAATACATATTCATTCTTTACCTTTACAACCAAAATAAGTCGGCAATCAGCAATCGGCAAGAAAGCAAAGAATAATAAGATCGGCCATTTCAGATACTGAATAGTTGCAAATTATTTATTTATGTTAAAGATTATTAAAAATCATTCTCTGCACAAACATAATACTTTCAGGATTAAAGTTTCAGCAAAATTCTATGCTGCTCCTGAAACATTGGATGAATTAATTACAATCTTGCATAAATATCGGAAACCTGATCAGCATTTGCTGATTATTGGAGAAGGAAGTAATATACTGTTAACCAATAATTTTCATGGCCTGGTTATTCATCCTGACATCAAAGGTATTGAGATTCTGGATAAGTCATCTGATAATGTAATAATAAATGTGTGGGCCGGGGAAAACTGGGACAATTTTGTTGTTTACTGTATTAACAATGGATTTGGCGGAGTTGAAAATCTTTCATGGATCCCAGGTTCTGTTGGTGCTTGCCCGATACAGAACATTGGTGCATACGGGGCTGAGGTAGAGAATGTGATTGAATCGGTAACAGGTATCCTGACAGATAGTCTTGAACAAATAACATTTACACGGGACAAATGCAATTTTGGATATAGGGACAGTATTTTTAAGCAGGAGTTAAGAAACCGGTTCATCATTACTAATGTAGTTTTCAGACTCAGTAGAAACCCTGTTTTTAATACTACATACGGCAGGTTACAAAGTGAACTTGCAGGTATTAAAAAAAATGACCTTCAATCGATACGACAGGCTGTGATTAATATCAGAAAGGATAAACTTCCTGATCCTGACAAATTCGGGAGTGCCGGTAGTTTTTTCAGGAATCCGGTTATAAGCAAAAGCAAATTTAATAACCTGAGATCAGATTATCCTGATATTCCAGCATACGCGGAAAATAATCAGAATGTTAAAATTGCCGCGGGATGGTTAATTGAGAAAGCAGGCTGGGCAGGAAAACAAGCTGGTGATGCAGGGGTATATAAAAAACAAGCCCTTATTCTGTTAAACCACGGATCAGCAACAGGTAAGCAGATTAAAGAACTTGCGGAAAAAATCACGATATCCGTGAACAAAAAGTTTGGGATCGATCTGCAAACTGAAGTAAATATTATATAAACCCGCAACACGAAACCCGTAACATCTCCACTAATTCATGATTCTACGTTTATTTAGCGCCTGCCTGTACTTATATGCATACCGGTTATGTTCCCGAAGACTTTTTGAGAAGTGGTGGTAACCTGACATATCTGCTCTTGCACAAAAATAGAGAAAGGAATGATCTTCAGCATTTAACACTGCATCTATCCCGGAAACCGAAGGAATTGAGATTGGGCCCGGAGGTAATCCTGCATACTTGTATGTATTATATGGGGAATCCACTTGCAGGTCAGCTTTTAGTACTCTGTTTCTTGAAAAATTTCCAATAGCAAATATTATGGTCGGATCAGCCTGTAATCTGATACCTCTTTTCAGCCGGTTAAGGTATACACCGGCTATCCTGGTTTTTTCTGTCTCTCTAACGGTTTCCCCGTCAACAATAGAAGCAAGCACACTTACCTGTTTTATTGTCAAGCTCTTATCAGTTGCTTTGTCTTTCCTTTCCTTATTCCAGAATTTTTCATATTCGTCAATCATTCGTTCAACAAATCCTGAAGCAGAAGTATTCCAATAAAATTCATAGGTATTTGGTATAAATGCTCCCATAACAGTTTCATGCGAGAATTTGAATTGTGAAATATAATTTTCGTCAAGGAGCAGGTCAATTATTTCAGACGAGTCAGCTTCAATCTGACCGGCAACAATACTTGAAAGCTTTTCTAACGACCTGATATTATTAAAGATAAGATTTACAGGAGTTTGAATTCCTGACCGTAACAGGTTAATAAGATCATTATTATTCAGACCATCTTTAAACTCATAATGTCCCGGATGAATAAAACTACTGTAGTTTTTCCTTTTAGCAACCCAATCGAACGCTTTAATGTTTTTAATCAAACTACCGTCAATAATTATCTTCCGTACATCTTCGTATTCTGAACCCGTTGGGATATTGATGTAGTTATCATTTAAATTCTCAATTACTACACTTGGACTAAAAATCCACCATAACAGTTTTCCGGTTATTAGTACAAATAAAACCACAATAACCAGTAAGAAATACCTGATTCCTTTTTTCACGTTTCGTATTTTTATTTCTTCAGTCTTTTCGGACCGGAAGTAATAACTTCCTCAGGTACTCCACTGGCAAATACCTTAAAATTCTCAATATATCTTGATGCAAGAGCATCATATTTCATCCAGTATTCTTTCTTGTTTCCCCAGGCAGTAGAAGGATCGAAAACATCATCGGGAACATTAGGACAGGATAACGGAACTTCAAAGCCAAACAGTTCATCTTTCCTGTATTCCACCTTATCCAGGTTTCCCTCCAGGGCAGCATTCAGCATATTTCGTGTATGGCGTATACTTATTCTTTTTCCAATACCGAACTTTCCTCCTACCCAACCAGTATTAACCAGCCAAATTTTCGCATCGGCTTTTTCAGCTTTCTTCCTTAACAAATCAGCATAATAAAAGGGGTGGTGAACCATAAATGGTGCTCCGAAACAGGCACTAAAAGTTATTTCAGGTTCAATGCCAAGACCAAGTTCTGTTCCTGCAATTTTCGATGTATAGCCACTAATAAAATGATATATTGCCTGATTCATATTAAGTCTGGCTATCGGTGGTAAAACACCCTGAGCATCTGCTGTCAGAAAAATTATATTTTTAGGATGTGAATCCACCATTTTTTCAGGTACAGAATTAGGAATAAAATCCAACGGATATGAAGCTCTTGTATTTTCTGTAAGTTCTTCATCATCAAGATCTATTTTCCGGGTTACCTGATCGAATTTTACATTTTCAAGGATCGTTCCATAACGCCGTGTACATTCATATATTTCAGGCTCATGTTCAGCCGATAGACGAATTACTTTTGCATAACAGCCTGCTTCAAAATTAAACACTCCATAGTCACTCCACCCATGCTCATCATCCCCAATAAGTTTTCTTGAAGGATCAGCTGAAAGAGTTGTTTTTCCTGTACCACTTAATCCGAAAAACAGTGCAACATCATCCTTCTCCCCAACATTAGCTGAACAATGCATTGCCATCACATCCTGTAATGGTTTCAGATAGTTCATTATTGTAAAAGCTGTTTTTTTTACTTCACCGGCATAGCTTGTATTTGCGATAACTGCTATTCTTTTTGAGAAATCTACAATTATTCCTGTTTCACTCAACGTCCCGTCGATTCTCGGATCAAGTTTAAAAGACGGAGATGAGATAATAGTAAATTCAGGAATAAATTTTCTTAACTCATCCTGGTTATTAATAGTGTGAAACATATTGCGCACGAAAAGACTTTGCCACGCCTTATCGGTTATGATCCTGAAGGGAACACGGTATCTTTCATCGGCCCCGGCATAGACATCCTGAACAAATAATTCCTCTCCCTGGAGGTAGGCCTGCAATCTTGACAATATTCCACTAAACTTCTCTGTATTAATGGGACGGTTATATTCACCCCAGTCAATTTTATCACTGGTAGAAGGCTCGCTCACAAAATACTTATCATTTGCAGCCCTGGCAGTCCATTTTCCTGTATTAACAAGAAACGGACCTCCATATACAATTTTTCCTTCACCCCTGAATACTGCTTCCTCATACAAAGCTGCTTCGGGAATATTCCAGAAAACCTTATCCAGATGAACAAAACCATGATGGTCAAGACCATAATCACTGGCTAATTCCCCTGCATGTTTAACTGCAGGTGTATCAAATTTTAAATATTTCTTCATTTGATTTTTTTATCATTCATAATAAGCAAATAATTACAACCAATCTCTAACTAATTTTCGTTCACCGATATACAATTCGTTTGGCGAATTCAGATCGAGTGCCCACTTAATCCTTTCAATACCTTCTATTATATCTTTTATTGAACCGCATGTTGAGAGTCTTAAATATCCATCTAAACCAAACTCAATTCCCGGCATAGTCAGTACCCTCACCTTATCAAGCAGGAATTTTGAAAGCCGGGTTGAATTTTTATCATAGGTACTAAAGTCAGCAAACACATAGAATGTTCCATCCGGTTTAGTTGGTCTGACACCATCAAAACCATTCAATCTATCCATCATTACATTCCGGTTATTTTCCAACGTTAATCTCAGGCTTTCAACCCCTGACTGCACACCTGTGATTGCTCCAATCGCTGCTTTTTGCATTAATACAGGAGGACCGGCAGTCTGATGTCCCTGAATATTAGACATTACCTCAATAAGCTTTTTATTGGCCACTGCCCATCCAATCCGGAAACCGGTCATAGCGTATTCCTTCGATACACTATTTACAAGAATAATTTTCGAATTCTCATCAAGGTTCTTTGTATATTTATAACAATTTGCCGGTTTTTTCCCATCAAAACAGAGGCGATGATAAATATCATCCATAATAAGGTACAAGTCTTCTTTTTCACAAAAGCTAACCACATCAGCAATAAACTCATCAGAATAAATCGCACCGGTTGGATTATTCGGAGAATTCAAAATAATTGCCTTAGTGTAGGAAGTGAAATTCATCTCAATATCCTGCATCCTTGGATAAAAAGTACCATCTTCGGGATGCAAAGGAACCGGGATTGCACCACACAGTTTAACCATTTCAGGATAGCTTACCCAATAGGGTGCAGGGAAAATTACCTCGTCCTGTGGATCAAGAATTGCCTGTAAAGCAACCATAATGGACTGTTTAGCACCACTGGAGGCTATAACATTTTCCGGGGCAACCTTCCTGTCATAATACTCTTCAGTATACCTGATTATAGCCTGCTTCATCTCAACTGTTCCATCCACAGGTGTATAACGGATCTCGCCTGAGTTAATTAACCCTGTAAAACTTGTAATTGCATCAATGGGAGTCCGGCTTTTTGGCTCTCCGCCACCAAGATGTATTAATGGTTCACCTTTAGCTTTTAATATTGCAGCTGTTTCATTTAGCAGCAGGGTTGCAGATTCTTCTATTGATCTACCGATAATACTTATACTCATTATAAATTAATTTTAAATTCATAAACCACTTACATTACTCACCTACTCAACTTACCCAACTTTTGTTCACTTTAAATTATCATAAATTTAACATGTCATACTGAAAGATGCAAATTTGATAAAAAATTGAGTTATAAACTGAAAAATAAGTAATATTGTACAACATAATCCGGATATTGGTTAATCAGCTTAAAAAATAAAATAACATAGTATGGAAATACTTGAGGTTTTAAAATACACTTTACCTGCATTAATCGTTTTTCTTACAGCTTATTTTCTTATCAGAGCATTTATCCGAAACGATCAGGATAAACGTAAACATGAGATAATTCTGCAAAATCAGAAAAACGTTACACCTATCAGACTACAAGCATATGAGCGGGTTATACTTTTTCTCGAAAGGATTTCGCTTGAATCTCTTATTATGCGAACAAGCAAGCAGGGAATGACCAGCAAGCAAATACAAACATCCATGCTTAATACAATAAGAGCAGAATTTGAACATAACCTTTCACAACAGGTTTATTTGACACCCGCTGCCTGGGAGATAATTAAAAATGCAAAATCCAACACTATCAAGATTATCAATTCATCCGCAGATCACGTACAACACGGCGCTGCAGCCATCGAATTTAGCCGGTATATACTTGAGAAAGTTATGGAAATGGATAAAGAGCCAACAAGAATCGCTATTGATTATCTTAAAAAAGAAGTTAGCACATTCTTTTAACCTGCATTATTATTCCTTATATCCCCTCTACTCCTTTTACTCCCTCTATCCCCTCTACTCCATTACATTATATCAATACTTCGCTTAACAAATTTACTTAATTCTTCTCCTTTAAGCATATTATTTGAAAGCAAGGCAAGGTCAATCAATTGTTTCACCAGTGTATTCTTCGATCCATATTTTGAAAGAATATTTTTCTTTTTATCATTCAGTTCGTCTATTTTCTTCTTCAGATCTTCAATCCTGTCTCTCTCCTCCTGCTTTATTTCCTCCTCTTTTTTACCTTCCTGGTCTTTCTCTAACTTAGTTTTATTATCCTCCAGGGGTTTAACCTTTTCATTAATCTTGCTTACATCTTCACCAACCATACTCCCCATTTCCTCTGCAATTTTTATTACCAAAGGATGGTTGCTATTAACAACAAGATTATAACTATCAGGCAGATTCCCATACATATTCATTCCACCTCCCATTTCTGACATATCTTTCATTCTTCTCATAAATTCCGACTGTACAATAGTCATTGGATGTTCTTCCTCTTTCAGATTTTCAAAAGAGACAATAAAATTATCTTGTTTAGGAATTTGTGATTGAATAACAGGAGACAAATTGCTTTTCTGTTCAGCGGTAAGTTTAGACTCAGAAGAGTCCTCTTTTTGAATTAGCTTATCAATAACATCAGAATCAACACGAACAAAGCGTGCATTAGTAAATTTTTGCTCCAGATGATTCAAAAAATGGGTATCAAGCTGCCCGTCCATTGAAAGAACATCATATCCTTTCTTATTAGCTTTTTCTATGAAAGTATATTGTTCTTCAGTATTGGTGGAATAAAGATAAATAAGAGTTTTGTCCTTATTGATCTGGTTCTCTTTAATAAGATCTTTATATTCTTTAAAGGTAAAATACTTGCCATTTGTATTTTTAAGCAAAGTAAATTTCTCAGCACGGTCATAAAATTTCTCATCTGTAATCATCCCATACTGAACAAATAATTTCAAATCGTCCCATTTTTTTTCAAATTCAGAACGTTCTTTTTTATAAATGTCATTCAACTGGTCTGCAACTTTCTTTGATATATGACCTGATATTTTCTTAACATTCGGATCATTTTGCAGGAAGCTTCTGGACACATTAAGCGGAATATCAGGCGAGTCAATAACACCATGCAATAAAGTCAGAAATTCTGGCACAATCCCCTCAACTGAATCTGTAACAAACACCTGATTACAATACAGCTGTATCTTATTCTTCTGCAACTCAATGTTATTTTTTATTTTAGGGAAATAAAGAATTCCGGTAAGACTAAACGGATAATCAACATTAAGATGAATATTAAAAACAGGTGCTTCCTGCATAGGATACAAATCATTATAAAATTTCTTATAATCTTCCTCTTTCAGATCAACCGGCTTTCTGGTCCAGGCAGGTTTGGTATCATTAATTATATTATCTTTTTTTGTTACAATTTCTTTTCCATCCTTCCAATCTTTCTGTTTTCCAAAAGCTATTTTTATTGGCAGAAAACGGCAATATTTATTAAGAAGTTCATTTATTTTTGATTCTTCAAGATATTCTTTTGATTCTTTATCCAGATGCAATACAACATCAGTACCGATAGTTTTCTTTTCAACTTCATCAAGTGTAAATTCCGGGGTTCCATCACAAGTCCATTTAATAGCTTTCGCTCCTTTCTGGTACGACCTGGATATTATCTCAACCTTCTCAGATACCATAAAGACAGAATAAAAGCCCAATCCAAAATGACCTATAATATTACCGGACTGATCCTTATATTTTTCCAGGAAATCTGCCGCACTTGAGAAAGCTATCTGGTTAATAAATTTATTAATCTCATCAGCTGTCATTCCAATCCCATGATCGGATACAGTAATAGTTTTTTTCTTTTTGTCTAACTTAACACGGATAATCTCACTACCAGGTTTCCCTTTAAAATCTCCTGCCGAAGCAAGTGTTTGGATTTTTTGAGTAGCATCAATAGCATTAGAAATCAGCTCTCTGAGAAATATTTCCTGATCAGAATATAAAAATTTCTTTATTATTGGAAAAATATTCTCTGTTTTTACATCAATCTTCCCTTTTCTCATTTTATCAATATTTATGGTTATACAATTATATCAGAATCATCATCCTCATGACAAAGTATATGCCAACAGAAAACACCTGACAAATAGTCACAGATAGCATAATCAGGTATCCTAAGTTTGAAACGTCCAAAATTAATAATTTCACTACCTTACATTATTAAGTCTGCAATTTTCAGTCTGCAGTCGGCAATCTGAAGACCGGGCTGTTTATGTTTTTCAATCCCGATTTATCGGAAATATAATTATTTGATCGTGTGTAATAATTGTTTGATTGTTATTTTCTTTCTTGCGGACTGTTGACTGTGGACTGCCGACTATTGATAGCGAAATTCGGAATTATTTCACGGGGAAAATTATTTAAGTTTTGATTAATTGGAATTTCCGGTTTATCCGGTTTAGGTATAAAAAACCTCAGGATATAAAAACCAGGTAATTATTGCTAAAATAATGATGAGTAAAACAAATAGCAACAAAATTTTAAGAGGTAAAATTCTTGCTTTACGCTTTTCTTCAAGATTTTTCTCGCTTATTAAACCCTTAATGTGATTAAGAACGCGAAGGATAGAACTATCATTCTTAGGAATGATTCCGAGAGCACCGGCAGTAATTAACTCGTTATGTATATTCACATCTTTCAGGTTAGTAAGAGCAAATACATTAAAATCAGAATAGATGTTTTTTATTTTTTTTACACTATTAATCAATTTATCCTTTTCTGAAACACCATCATGATTATTTTCAGTATTTAAGAAAAAAATATTTATGCTGGTATTATCAATATTTGAAGTCTTCAGGTGGTCAAATAAAGTATCTGGTGTTGAGAACAGATGCATCTTATATTTCTCTTCATTTGACAACTTTTCCTTAACCAGTGGAAAAAAAGTCCTGTTCTGGTCAACAAAATAAATAAAGACACGCTTCTTTTTTTGAATATTATTAAGAAAACCTGCTATCATATTTCAAAAATAAGATAAATTATTGAGTTTCTTCAATTAATTCCAATAACCGGTTCGACACCATTCTTATTTCATCATCCGTTATATTAAGAGGCGGAGCAATACGGAAAGAATCATATCTGAACAGAAAGGAATCAAGCAGGAATCCCTTCAGGGGTGCTTGTTCAATTAGTCGTTTAGCATGATCAGGATTTTTTAGTTCAACAGCAAAGAACAAGCCCATCCCCCTAAACTCTCTTATTGTCTCATGACGGATAAGTTCTTCAAACAGGTTACCTTTTCTGTTAACATCACCAATTATTTCTTCTTCCAGGAGAACCTGAAGAGCAGCATGAGCTGCTACACAAGAAACAGGATGACCCCCAAAAGTTGTAATATGCCCCAGGTGAGGGTTAGTTTTTAGTTTAGACATATTCTCAGAAGAAGAAATAAATGCGCCCAATGGCATTCCTCCGCCTAATGCTTTGGCAAGCACTAAAATATCAGGCAAAACTTTAAATTGTTCGAAGGCAAACAATGATCCTGTTCGTCCAAATCCTGTTTGCACCTCATCAAATATCAGAAGGGTACCGGTTATCAAACACCGCTTCTTTAGTTCATGCAAAAAGTCATTCACCGGCACTATCACACCTGCTTCAGCCTGAACAGGTTCTACCACAACACATGCAGTTTCAGAACTTATTTGATCCAGCTGATCCTTCCGGTTAAAATCCAGAAATCGAATTGATGGAACGAGAGGACGGAAAGCATCTTTATACGATTCGTCACCAAGAATACTGAGGGCCCCATGAGTACCTCCGTGATAAGATTTTCTAAAGGCAACTATTTCATGGCGACCTGTAATCCGCTTAGCAAGCTTCATAGCCCCTTCCACAGCTTCACTTCCCGAATTAACCAGGTAAACTGAATTGAGGGTTTCCGGCAAATTGTCAGTTAGTAATTTTACCAGTTCAATCTGTGGTTTTTGGACTAACTCTCCATATACCATTATATGAAGATGTTTATCAACCTGGTCCTTAATAGCTTTAATAACTTTAGGATGATTATGTCCCAGGTTACTTACACAAACACCAGATATAAGATCAATATATTTTTCCCCTGAAGGAGTATAAAGATAGATACCCCGTGCCTTCTCAATTTCAAATGCGAGAGGATTAACAGATGTTTGTCCAAAATGTCTCAGAAACAACTGTTTGTGTGAAGCCAACACTACTTGACAATAAGATTAATATCACTAATCAACTGATCCTTATAGGACTTACCTATGGGTATATTTACATTTTTTTCTTTAAACCCCAATTCCACGGAATTGTCCTTTATTACTTTGATCCTGGATTTATTTACTATGTAAGAACGGTGGACCCTGATAAAAATATCTGAAGGCAATTTTTTTTCAATTGCTTTCATAGTAAAATGAATTGTAACCTTATCATTTAATGTATTAAGTATAATATAATTTTCCAGAGCCTCCACCCAAACAATATCTTCATATTTCATTCGGATAAGAGTAGAGCCTTTTTTAATAAAAATCTCCCTGCTATTTTCAGTATTTTTTGTTTCTGTCTTTTTTCTATTAAGAGCTCTCTCAACTGCCTGAATAAATCTGGAATAGGAAATAGGTTTTAACAAATAATCGGTAACATTAAAATCAAAAGCCTGTAATGCATACTTGTCACGTGACGAAGTAATAATTACCTGTGGTAGTTTCTTAAGGCTTTTTAAGAATTCAATACCATCCATCTCAGGCATTTCAATATCCAGAAAAATTAAATCTATTTTTTTGTTATTTTCTTTCAACAAATTAATTGCACCAATAGCATTCTCAAATGACTCAACTTTAACTAAGCCTTCAGTTCTTCCGACATATTCTTCAATAAGCATTCTGGAAAGCTTATCATCTTCTATAATAATACAATTCATAATATATGCTATTTTGTTAAATTTGCCTTTTCACCATAAAATACCGACACCTCATCAATAGAATTATTATGTTTATCAAAGATAATAAAAAACCAATATTAATATAATTTATTACTTTTTATTCCGAAATTTGGCTTTATTTTTTTTTAAAAACTCATTTTCAAGTACTTTTGACCGTTTAACTGATTGCCGAAGCCACTGCAACAAAATTTCCTGTTTTTCATCATTCGTTAATTCCCAATTGATGTCGGATTTTCGTAATTCACTGGTAAGTTTATACAGAATAATGGAAGCAGAGACTGAAACATTAAAACTTTCAGTAAACCCAAACATAGGAATTCTCAGGTGTTCATCAGCATTTTCAAGAGCAAATACAGATAGTCCTTCAAGTTCGGTTCCAAAAACCAGTGCTATCTTTCCGTCTGGCAGATTAAAGTCATCGAGCATCTTTGACCCCATATGAGGTGTAGTAGCAATAATTCTATATCCATTTTTTTTTAATTCATGGTAGCAACCTGATGTGTTCTCATTAAGTTGGTTATACTTAATAATATTAACCCATTTTGAAGATCCCAGTGCAATATCCGGATTTACTACATACTCATTCCCGTTTTCAATAATATGCATATCATGTACACCGAAACAATCGCAACTTCGCATAACTGCACTGGCATTATGTGACTGGTAGAAATCCTCCAAAGCAACCGTAATATATTTTGTCCGGTCCTGAAGCACCATATAGAATAATTTTTCTCTTTCAGAAGTCACCATGCCTGAAAAGAATTGAATAAGTTCACTACGAATTTTCCTGTTCATGGCTATAAAACATTCAAAATTATCAGTATTCCAGCAAATTAACAATAAAAAAAGGGAGCACCAAAGCACTCCCTTATCCAATAAGACAATTTCTTTTATTGAACTGCATTTGCAAGGTCGCTACCAGCCTTGAACTTAATAACTTTTTTTGCTTTAATAGTTATAGGTTGTCCGGTTTGAGGATTCCTGCCAGTTCTGGCATTCCTTTTTGACACAGAGAATGAACCAAAGCCTACTAAAGCAACACGATCTCCTTTTTTAAGGGCACCAGTTGTTGAACTTACAAAGGCATCAAGAGCTCTTTTGGCATCAGCTTTAGTTAAATTAGCTTCGTTTGCAATTGAATCAATTAATTGTGCTTTGTTCATAATAAATTTGATTTTAAAGGTTAGAGAATTCAATGATTTCTTTCAATTTCTTACAAATATAGATTATTTATAATGTTTAGCAAATATCCTAAACATAAATTCACATATTTTTTACTGTTTTTCAAGAATAACAGATGCTAGAGAGGCTTATGCAATGCTATTGCATTGCATATCAGGCTCTTAAACATAACTAGCTATCTATTAAGAATTTATCAACAATCTGTTGATAAATATCTTTTGTGAGCTAAAAACATACAGGTTTACAAAAAATTTCTACTTTTGCAGCGGAGAAATGGCAGAGTGGTCGAATGCGGCGGTCTTGAAAACCGTTGTCCGGTTACCCGGACCGGGGGTTCGAATCCCTCTTTCTCCGCAAAGTACAAACAAAACCTGGTGATAACCAGGTTTTTTATTTGCCGAACACCGTTGAAAGTTTACTTTCATAAGGTGTGATGGTAAATAAAAATACCAAAGCCGGCGCCAGCCGGGTTTGGTTTTGTTTGTACTTTGTAAGGTGTTCCACATGGGATCACGAGCGAAGCGAGTAATCCCGTCAAAACCTTGCTTTCATAAAGG
>JAGGXD010000061.1 GCA_021163295.1 Bacteroidales bacterium | reverse complement strand
TCCGTATCAGGCTTGCATGGCATTGGATGGTGGTGCAAAAGGAATAGTAGCCCCGTATATTGAAACTGTGAATGAAGTACAACAGCTTAGAGGCGCTGTAAAAACAAGACCAATAAAAGGACAAAAATTGAAGGATTATTTGGATAGCACTAAAGATTTTGAACCTGAGTTAGCCAAATACATCGAAACAAATAATGATGATCACCTGCTAATAATAAATATTGAAAGTCAACCGGCAATCGACATTTTTGATGAGATTTTAAAAGTTCCCGGGCTGGATGCTGTACTGATAGGACCACACGATCTGTCTTGTAACCTTGGTATTCCCGAACAGTATCACCATCCAAAATTTATGGCTGCAGTAGAAACAATCTTCACCAAGGCAAGGAATGCAAATATTGGAGCAGGCATTCATGCATTCTTTGTTAACAGTGTTGAAATGGAAATAGAGTGGGCTATGATGGGTGCTAATCTCATCCTGCACAGTGGTGATATCAATCGCTTTACACAAGTTATGCGTAATGATATCAATACATTGAGGACAGAATTGAATGATGATGCTAAAGAGTTTGGTACTGCAATTAATATATAATAGTCAGAAGATGCAGGTGCCCATCCTGAAATTTAAGAAAAATAATCCGGTATTACAGATAAAAATGGTTACTCCTGAAGATTTGACTGATATTAAGAAAGTAAGACTTTTTTACCTGGGGAAAGATTCCTTGTGGACAAGAAATTCAAATCCTGTGCAATTCGGTGCTGATGAAATACCCTCAGGTTCTATAACCTTTAAAGGTAACCAAAGGCTGGATACAGGTAAGAACTTTTTCTGGCTTGCCTATAAATTAGCTGATAATGCGAATCTTTATCATAAAATTGATGCAGGTTGCAACTAAAAATAAAGGAACGCTACTCGCAATTTATGATAAGTATTAAACTAAAAATTTACCGTAAAATGGATAAAATAATTTCTCATGCAGATTTACTGGAGTTAAAACGCTGGAATACTCCGACGATTTATAATGGCTGGGAGCAAATTACCAATCATGACACAGGCCGGGATGGATTTAATCTTGAACCGGTCACCGATTATATGCCACAAATGGGGCCTATGGTAGGATTTGCCGTTACAGTGGTGATAGAGCCGGGAAACAGGACGCATGTAAAAAGTAATCCTGATTCCGGGAAACAATACAGGGAATATATAGCCTCTGTGGCCGGCCCCAAGATTGTGGTGGTACAAGACCTGGATAAACCTGTAATTTATGGTGCCTTCTGGGGAGGAGTAAACAGCAATATACACCGCGCACTGGGTTGTATCGGCACAATCACAGATGGTGGCATTCGTGATACCGATGAAATGAATAATGCCGGCTTTAAAGCGCTTGCACGGGGGGTTTGTGTGGGGCATGCATGGAGTACGCCCGTAAGGTGGAACTGTGAAGCAGAGGTTTTTGGCAGGAAGGTTCTGCCGGGCCAGTTGATCCATGCGGATAAACATGGATTCCTGGTAATCCCTGACGAAGACCAGGAAAAGATCCTGGAGGCTGCCCGGTTTATGGATTCAAACGAGTGTAAGACCATGATCCGGTCAGCACGAAGTACCTCGGGAAAAAGTACCGACAAAATACTTGCCGGGTTTAATAAGGCAGCGGCAGAGTTCAGAAAATCTGCCGCTTCGAAATTTGGGCAGAAGGGTGAATGGTAAACTATTAAGCAAAATAACCATTAAAACCATATTAAAAATAAAAAAAATGATTTTATTTTTTCTCCCCATGGTATTCTATACCGTGTCAAATGTATGCCTGGCGCAGGAACCCGGTTTCCACAGGGTCCAGGTCCTATTTGAAGCCGGAACCCACGACTATCACATTTACCGTATCGCTTCATTGGCTTCTACCCATAAGGGAACCATTCTTGCTCTTTGTGCAGCACGAAAAGGGAGAGGGGGGGACTGGGATCCCATCGATATTGTAATGAGAAGAAGCACCGATGGCGGAAAAACATGGGAGCCATTAAAAATGCTGGTGCACCATGACAGTCTTCCCAGTGATAATGCCACACCCATAGTGGATTATATTACCGGCGAAGTCCATTTGCTTTTCCAGGTTGATTATGCCAGGTGCTACTATATAAAATCCACAGATGACGGTTTAACCTGGTCCGAACCTGTAGATATCACTAAGACAATAGATGAATTTAAAGAAATTTATCCCTGGGTTGTCCTGGCACCGGGCCCCGGTCATGGTATCCAGCTTACCAACGGACGCCTGGTTGTACCATTCTGGCTTTCTGATGGGGGGGGAAAGAATTTGGGCCCAATCCACCGTGGGCATCGTCCTTCCATTGTTGTATCGGTTTACAGCGATGATCATGGACAAACCTGGGAAGCAGGAGAGGTAGCTGTTCCAGATAATGATATCACCGTAATCCCGAATGAAACATCATGTGTACAACTGGCTGATGGGCGGGTTTTATTTAATTCAAGGAATGAGTCTATCAATTACCGGCGCCTGTTTACCTATAGTGAAGATGGTGCTACCAAATGGTCAACCCCGGTGTTTGCTGATGCGTTTTTTGAGCCGATCTGCTTCGGAAGTATGTGCAGGTATAGCTGGCAACCGCTACAGTCGAAAAACAGGATTCTGTTTTGTAATCCTGATAGCCGGCACGATCCGTGGATAAGGGAATTTCCCTCCACATCCCGATCCGCAAGAAACCGCCATCGGACCAATCTCACTATTCGAATGAGTTATGACGAGGGGTATACCTGGCCCGTTTCAAAAGTTATTGATCCCGGTATTGCCGGTTATTCTGACATAGCGGTTACACCCGATGGGATAATTCATGTATTCTATGAAGGTGGATCTATCTCCGGAACCGTTAATAATGATCGTGACAATACCCACATGTCAGTTGTTTCCTTTGATCTGGAATGGTTGACCAATGGTAATGATAAGCTTTCAGACAAAGATAAACCCCTAAAACCCTTTTAAATATGAAAAAACTTCAAAAATGTTTCCTGCGAAAATGCTGGGTTGTAATACTGGTCGTCCCATTATTGGTATCTGACTGTGCACCACCAGATGCTAAAAAAGATAACCGGCAAAAGTATAATGTCTTGTTCATCGCGGTGGATGACCTGAGGCCAAATCTGGGATGCTATGGAGATGCTATGGTTAAAACACCACACATTGATAATCTGGCATCCAATGGAACAGTTTTTTTAAGGGCTTATTGCCAACAGGCTGTCTGCAATCCTTCCAGGGCATCACTGATGACTGGTTTACGTCCTGACCAGATAGGGGTCTGGGATCTTCGTACGCATTTCAGGGAAAATATTCCGGATGTAGTTACCTTGCCTCAATACTTTAAAAAACATGGGTATCATGCCAGGGAGATTGGGAAAATATATCATGACCCGCTAAAAGCAAAAGACCCGCAATCCTGGTCCGGACCTTCCATATTACATGTTACACAGAACGGCAGGGGACATAAATATGTACTTAATAAAAATTGCAAAGGGAATAGATGGAAAGCTACTGCTACTGAAATGGCAGATGTTCCTGATACATCTTATATCGACGGCAAGGTTTGTCAGGCAGCTATTGAATTATTAAATAATATAAAGGATTCAACATTTTTCCTTGCCGTCGGTTTTCGTCGTCCCCACCTTCCTTTCACCGCCCCTAAAAAATACTGGGACTTATATAAACCTGAAGAAATACCACCAATAAAGAATCCGCTTCCTCCTGAAAGGGTTCCCGAGCTTGCACTACATAACTGGAAAGAATTAAGGGGCTATACGGATATGCCTGATATCGGGGATGTCTCACCGGAAAAAGCTATCCGACTTCGATGGGGTTATTATGCTGC
>JAGGXD010000229.1 GCA_021163295.1 Bacteroidales bacterium | reverse complement strand
TGCAAAGAGGACGAGTCTCTTTGTAATGCCGGCGGTGAAGACCATTGGGATATGTATTATAAAACCGATGGTCCTTGTAAAGAGGTGCAATAAATAAGTAATTTTAGAAGCCTACTTTAATTTTCAGTAGGCTTCTTTTAAATATTAAAATCCCAAATATATGAGATTATATATATTCCTTTTTCTTTTACTAATATTTGCAGGATGTAATAAACCCAATTCTTGTTTTCAGATCGAACCAATGTCAATTGATTTAACTTTATTAAAGGATACTTTTATTTATCCCAAAAGTCTTACAATTATTGATACTTATTTAATTTATGTTGATACAAAAGAAGATTACTTCTTACATATTTATGATATTGAAAATAGAAGAAAAAAATTTAATGGTTTCAGTATTGGACGGGGACCAGAAGAAATGTTGGCGCCTTTTTCAATAACTGTGAAAAAAAGTAACGAATTCTGGATACACGATTACGTTTTAAGGAAGTTTTGTCAGTATTTCATAAAGAATGATTCTATTATTTTATGTGATAAAATTTCTTTTTCTGATTCCCGATTGTCATACCCTGGTTTTATTAGTGATAATGAGATTATTGCAGTTAATTTAATGGACATTTCAAAAGGGTGGATTTCTAAATTCGACACAAATGGGACTTTTCTTGAGATTTTTGCAGACTTCCCTGAAAATAAAGATAACATACCAGATCAGATTTTCATGGAATCATTACAAGGCAGGTTAGCTATTAAACCAGATAGAAAAAAAGCAGTATTTGCATGTAGATATACAGATCAAATACAAATATATAACAATGACGGTTCTTCTGTAAAAACCTATAGAACAACAAAACCTTTCCCACCTATAATAGATATTGCTTCTACAAAATATGGCTGGGTTATGGGACAAAATGAGGAAACCAGATTTTCATTCGTAGGGATGACAGTATCCAATGAATATATATATGTTTTATACTCTGGAAAAACAAGAAAAGAATCGGAATTATCAAATTATGGCAATTACATATTGTTATTGGATTGGAATGGTATCCTTCGGAAAGTTATTGAAATAAAAAGTCCTGCAATATATATAACATGGAGCGCATTTTACAAACGATTATATTTACGAATAATCAAGGATAATGAATATAGGATTGCATTTTTAGAAATCTAAAAATTTTTTTATGCATAGAATGAGAAGTTTAGTATTTATTCTAAGCAAAGTGGTTATTTTAATAACAATCTATAGTTCATTTTCTTGTGAAAATAAACAAAATATAATTATTTTTCCTGAAAATATAGTTTTTGCGATAAATGATAGTTCAATATATTTTAATGATTTTATAAGTGCCAAATGGAAAGTTGTACGATACGTTAATATTGATTGTTCGGTTTGTACGGCTGAATTGAAAGAATTGGATGATTTTTTTCCAACAATGGAAAACAGTAATATTGAATTAGGGGCAATTGTTTATGGTGAGCAATTCCACATTTTTAGTTATTACCTGGATAAGAAAGGGGTACGTTTTCCTGTGTTTTTTGATAGTGATAATTTATTTTATACAGCGAATAAGTTTGATGATAATAAAAAACATCATACTTTTCTGGTTGATGAGAATAACAGAATTATTTATAGAGGGTCTCTAACCTATAGTCAGATAGATAAGGAAAATTTTCTAAATGCCATCGAAGAACTTGTAAAAAAGTAATATTAGACAATAATAAAAAAAGTCGTAATATTTTAATCAAAATTTTCTTTTATAGTTATTCAAAATTTCAAAAATACAACTTATCCCTCCAATTTCCGATCCCTCCGGTACAACCAGCCATAAGCCACGGGAATAAAATAGAGACTTACCAGTGTTCCCAGTGCCAGACCCCCAATAACGGTCAAAGCCAGGGGACGCTGCAGGGCAACATCCAGACCTGAGCCAAACAGGAAAGGCTTCAGTGCCAGTATAGTGGTTATAGTGGTCATCAAAATTGGCTTTAACCGGCGAATCCCACCTACACGAATAGCTTCACGTAAAGGCAGCCCGGGTCGTAAATGGTTGATAGTATCTACTTTCAGTATAGAATCGTTAATGATGATCCCTGTCATCACTATCATTCCGATAAGTGACATGATATTTATAGTAGCCCCGAACATAAGAAGCAACAACATGCATCCGGCAATGTCAATTGGTATCTCAAGTAATACGACAAAAGGACAAAGGATTAGAATTATTTAGCGTTAACATTATAGATTGTTGGGCTGCTGCGTTTTTATTTAATCTTGTCAATATTTTGTTTATTGCTAAATAGATATACCAAATATATTTTAAAATCTTTTACTTCATAAAAAATTGTTGTATGCTTACTCAAAACTGCTTTTCTTAATCTGGGGTAATAATCAGATAATGGGAATAACTTTGGATTATTTTGTATCAGGGCTATTTGTCTTGAGAGCCTTAGCTTAAAGTTATTAATTTCTCTTTTAGTCCATTTGTGTCTCAAATAATCAAGAATATCCTCAAGATTTATTATTGCTTCTTCTGTCCAGAAAATCTTGAAATCAGAGGCCATGTTTCTTTTTTACTTCATCATGTGATATTACTCTTCCGGCGTCAACATCTCTTAAACCCCGTTCTATTCCTGCTTTTTGCTCATCAGTTAAATCATGCCACCAGTTTCTGTCTGAAAAGTTAGAATCTTTCACAACTTTAAGGTAAGCTATTGTATCAGGATCCTCAAGTTTTGTTAGCCACTCTATAAGCTCATATTTTATTGCTTTGTGTCCCATGACTTTTTATTTCAAATTTACAAAAATTCATATTCATTTCCGATTCTTTTTGCAATACTGAAAAAACAAGCCCAAAACTTATTCCTCCGGTTTCCGATCCCTCCGGTACAACCAGCCATAAGCCACCGGAATAAAATAGAGACTTACCAGTGTTCCCAGTGCCAGTCCGCCAATAACAGTCAGAGCCAAAGGGCGCTGCAGGGCGACACCCAGACCTGAGCCAAACAGGAAAGGCATCAGTGCCAGTACAGTGGTTATAGTGGTCATCAAAATTGGTTTTAACCGGCGAATCCCACCTACACGAATAGCTTCACGTAAAGGCAGCCCAGGTCGTAAATGGTTGATAGTATCTACCTTCAGTATAGAATCGTTAATGATGATCCCTGTCATCACTATCATTCCGATAAGTGACATGATATTAATAGTTGCCCCGAACACAAGAAGCATCAACAGGCATCCGGCAATGTCAATTGGTATCTCAAGCAATACGATAAGAGGCTGAGTGAGCGATTCGAACTGCGCGGCAAGAATGAAGTATAACAGCAACAACGATAATGTAAGCACAAGTATCATCTCGCGAATAAGCTTTTTTGAACTGAACAGACGTCCTGTGAATAAAACATCCAGGTTGGAGTTATTATCTATTGTTTCACGCAACAATGATACCACTGAGTTGGCGTTTTCCGGTTCAAAATCCATTTGAAGGGGAACAAATTCCCCCTGCTTCCCCGCGTAAAGCTGTTTGTAATCCTGCTCCCGGT
>JAGGXD010000205.1 GCA_021163295.1 Bacteroidales bacterium | reverse complement strand
GCAGCGATACACCGTGGTATAAAAGAAGCCACGGGTGACTTTATTATAATACAGGATGCTGATCTTGAGTATCATCCAAGGGATTATAAAAAACTCCTGCAGCCCGTTCTTGAAGAGAAAGCCGATGTTGTTTACGGCTCAAGATTCCAGGGTTCTGCTCCGCACCGCGTATTGTTTTTCTGGCACTCAATGGGAAATAAATTCCTTACTTTATTATCTAACCTTTTTACCAATCTTAACCTTACCGATATGGAGACTTGCTACAAGTTATTCCGGTCGGATATAATAAAAAAACTCTATCTGAAAGAAAAACGGTTTGGTTTTGAACCTGAAGTGACTGCAAAAATTTCCCGGATACAGGGAATTAGAATTTATGAAGTTGGGATATCCTATTACGGACGGAGATACTACGAAGGGAAAAAGATAAAATGGAAAGATGGAGCCAGAGCTATATATTGTATCTTAAAATACAATCTATTCAGCAGACGGATTGAAAAATAGACTTTGCTATGCTGAGATCAGAAAAAATCCAATATTTTATTCTTTTATTGTCTCTGTTGATCGTTATAGCTATCCTGGTTTTTCTTTCAGACGGAATGTACGGTGGGGCGGATAATATTGCTCATTTTAGAATATCAAAGTATGCATTCAGCTATCCATACCTTTTCCTTGACCATTGGGGCAAACCATTGTTTACACTGTTAAGCTCACCTTTTTCACAGTTTGGTTTTAACGGACTTCGCTTCTTTAATGTGTTGACAGGAATTCTTGCAGCTTATCTGTCATTTCGCGTGGCACAAGAGTTGAAAATGAAGAATTCCGTTATAGTAGTCTTTTTTGTGGTTTTCTCCCCGCTCTTTTTTCGCCTTTTCTTCTCAGGTCTCACAGAGATACTGTTCAGCTTTGTGCTGATACTTGCTATCTTCTTTTTTATCAGGAAAAAATATCTTTTTTCAACCCTTGTTATTTCCTTCATGCCGTTTGTAAGAACTGAAGGTATAGTATTTTTTGTTATATGGCTGATTCTTTTGAGTATCAATAAAAAATGGAAAATAATCCCGTTACTGTTTTTGGGAACATTGGTATATAGCTTAATCGGCTGGAGTTATTACCAGGATATTCTCTGGGTTTTCCATAAAATACCATATACAGGCGCGGGCAATATTTACGGTCATGGTGAATTATTGTTTTTTGTAAATTCGGCAGACCATATCATCGGTATCCCGTTGATAATTCTATTCCTGTTCGGGTTGGCAAGTTACGTACGAAGTTTCATTAAGAATGAGTTCAAATCGGCAAAACAGGTAAATGAGGGTTTTCTGGTTTTTGGCGGACTGGCAATATATTTTGTAGCACATTCATATGTCTGGTGGAAAGGGATAGGCGGGTCACTCGGACTTATCAGGGTGATGGCATGTGTTATTCCACTGGCGGCTATTATTTGTGCCCGGGGTGCAAATCTTCTGACTGATATATTGCCCCAAAAGAGGATAGTACAATCCTTGCTTCCGGTGCTTCTTGTTCTTATCGTTTTTTTGACTACCATTTTCGGGGTAAAAATTCCAATGAAAGCCGGAAAGCAGGAGATAGTGTTAGGTGAAGCTGCCGAATGGGTGAAAGGATCGGAGTTTTTTCATAGTAAAATATATTATTACGATCTCTATTTCCTTTACCGGCTGGGGATTGATCCATACAACCAGGAGAGATGTTTTGAGAAATTGCCCGATAATAAATTTCCGGGGAAGAATATTCCTGCAGGAAGTATTGTTCAGTGGGATGCACATTACGGACCCAATGAAGGAAGAATGCCTCTTGAACGATTGCTGGAGAATGATCAGTTTCGTCTGCTTAAGGTATTCAAACCGGCAGTGCCTTTTGAGGTGTTGGGCGGGAATGAATATGCTGTATATTTGTTTGAGAAAAATTAATATCTGAATGATAAGAACAACCATTTATCCAAAGATCTCAATCTTTCTTATTGTTATTGTAGCCGGCTGGTACGGAATAAAGGTGGCTAAATGGAGAACGAATGAGATCATTAACCACGATGTGGTTTCATATTATGCCTATCTGCCGGCAATTTTTATATATCATGATCTCAGTTTTGAGTTTATTTCCGGTCTGCCTGAAAATTTTGAAGGAAGGATATGGACACACTCCGCAGAAAATGGCAAACAGGTACTGAAAATGACCATGGGTAATTCTCTGCTGTGGACACCCTTTTTCCTGGCGGCTCATGGCTACGCCCATTTTTCGGAATACAAGGCTGATGGTTATACTCTGCCATACAGTATAGCGATATTTATTGCCGGGTTGTTTTACCTGGTTATAGGTTTAATATTCCTCAATAAGACATTAAAATTTTATTTCAGTGACCTTACCATTGCCCTGGTCCTGATCCTGCTGGTTTTTGCCACAAATTTGTTGCACTATGCTGTGGTTGAGCCCGGCATGTCGCATATTTACAGTTTTTGCCTGTTTAGTATTTATCTGTTTGTTACTATAAAATGGAGTACAAACCAGTCATGGAGTAATTCAATAAAACTTGGTTTACTTACAGGTTTGATAATACTGGTCCGTCCTTCAAATATTATTGTTGTGCTGGTTCCGTTATTATGGGGTGTTACCGGTATAAAAAATTTCAAAGAAAAACTTCAGATTCTTTTCAAAAACAGGTATAGGATAATTTGTGCGGCTTTTGTTGGTCTTATTGTTTTTAGTTTGCAGATGATTTACTGGAAATCGGTCACAGGTGACTTGCTTTATTATTCGTACGGAGATGAAGGGTTCTTTTTTCTTCACCCGCATATCATTGATGGATTATTCAGTTACAGGAAAGGATGGCTGATCTATACACCTGTCATGTTATTTGCATTGTTTGGTTTCTGGTATTTAAGAAAGCAAATTCCTGATTCTTTTGTGCCTGTACTTGTATTTCTAATTGTTAATATTTACCTGGTCTTCAGCTGGTGGTGCTGGTGGTATGGTGGTAGTTTTGGTGCAAGGATTTTAGTTGAGAGTTATGCTTTTCTAAGTCTGCCGCTGGCTGCCGTTATTCAAAAGATAAGTAAAAAACGCCGGATAATGCGTAGCATCTTTATTATCATTTTTGGTTTCCTGGTATGGGTTAATATATTCCAGATGAGGCAATATCGTATCTCCTTATTACACTGGGACAGCATGAGTAAGAAGGCATATTGGGGCATTTTCCTAAAAGGTCATTTCCCCGATAAGTACCAGGAAATGCTTGATACTCCGGACTATGAGGAGGCGAAGATGGGAAGATAATTAAAAATTAAAAATTAGAAATTAAAAAGGGAAAAGGGAAGATGGGAAGATGGGAAAATGAGAAAATCAGAAATAATAGGAAGATGGCTCGGGAAAAGAACGGAAGTTGTGTTGATCATCTTCCTGGGATTACCGGTTTATGGAAAACTATGAAAGCACGTACTACGAGCCGGCTAATTATGCCGAGTTCCGTAATAAGGTTGACGGTGAATGGGTTAATAAATATTTTGCCGGTGTAACGCTGTTAATGATGCCATTTTTCCTGGTTGCTCACCTGGTTAGTTTGGTCTCCGGTTTGCCGGCTGACGGTTATAACCCGGTTTACCAGTATTCAATAGCACTTGCAGCCCTGTTTTGGCTCTGGGCGGGTTTATATTTTCTCAGGAGATTCTTTAACAGGCAAAATATCCCTGCTATGGTGACAGGTAT
>JAGGXD010000040.1 GCA_021163295.1 Bacteroidales bacterium | reverse complement strand
TTTCTATAAACATGGAGGGGAACCTGAAAAAGAGAAAACTGTTCCACAGCTATTGGATGCTTAATATCTACAACCTTACCGGACGGAAGAATGCCTACTCGGTATATTTTCAGAGTGACGAAGGGAAGATTGATGGGTACAAGCTATCCATTTTCGGTCAGCCGGTGGTGACGCTATCGTGGAATCTTAAACTTGGGAATTATGCCAGTGAATAAGTACCATATTCTATTTCTGTTGTTACTGACCTTCGGTTCTTGTATTGAGCCTTTCGATCCGGTTATTGAGGAGTATCAGAACGTGCTGGTTATTAACGGGATGATCACCGATCAGCCTGGAATACATTATGTAGAGATCTCCAGATCCACCCCATATAATGAACCTTTCTATCAACCAGTGGGGGGATGTGTGGTTTTGGTCACCGATGAAAATGGAGAGATGATACCCTTCCTTGAAAGAGAGCCAGGCAAGTACAGTGCTGACATTTCAGGCTCTTTCCTGGCCGTGGGTAAAGCCTACAGGCTCCAGGTATTTACCCCGAACGGAAGGGAGTATTGTTCAGAATATGATACACTCCTGGCATGTCCGCCCATCGACAGTATTTATTATGAGGTGGAAAACAGGGAAACATCCGATCCTGAAATCTTCATTCCAGGTATTCAGTTTTACATAGATATGACCGGTGCTGCTTCCGATTCCAGGAATTTTGTGTGGAAATTGGAAGAAACCTGGGAGTATTGGGCAGCTCTTCACAGCCAATATATCCGGCGGAAAGGAGAAGAGGTGACAGATTTCCACTCCAGGGACGATCTTTTTAAGTGCTGGAAGACCTGTCCTGTCATGGATATCTATACGAAAACAACCCGAAACCTATCTGTGAATGCTTTGAAGAGAAATTCTCTGAACTTTGTCTCCAATGAGACCGACAGGCTCAAGGTCACATACAGCTTGCTGGTTAAGCAGCAAGCACTTACCAGAAGTTCATATGTTTACTGGGAGAAGATGAAGGCACAATCCGGCGAAACGGGTGGGTTGTATGAGAACCAGCCCTCCAGTGCCATTGGGAACATTTGTAATATCAATGATCCGGACGAAGAAGTTCTTGGCATTTTCTATGCCACTCAGCAACAAACTAAACGAATCATGGTTGTCAATTGGAGGGGCGAAAACGATTTGTTTGAATTTAAGATACCTTACCTTACCTGTGAGTGGGAGAATGCCACCGGTACTTTTCAATCGGGAGACGATTTTCCTTATTACTTGAAATCCGCTCACTGGACGGGTCACGGTCCCCCTTACCTGACTGCGGATCAGATCTGCTTTGATTGCAGGATCCGGGGTGGTGTCAATGTAAAACCTGATTACTGGTAACCATGAAACAACTCAGATCAACCCATATACTGATATTGCTCCTGGTAATGCTGGTCCTTAAGTCTCCAGGCGTATCCGGTCAGCGTTCTCCCTTTGATCCGGATGTTTATCGTGAAGCATCCATCATTAAGGAATATGTGGAGGTATTTACCGACCGATCCATATATGCTGTCAATGAGAACATAAATTTCAGGGCAGATCTTGTTGTAGAAGGCCTGCCGGAAAGCAAGAGGTGGAGTTCAATTCTATATGTAGAACTGGTATCGAACACCGGAACAAGCCTGACCAGGGCAAAATATGATCTCTCTGATCAGGTATGCTATGGCATGTTGTCCATTCCTGCCGGTGCATTGACAGGCAATTATTTTCTGAAATGTTACACCCGGTGGATGCGTAATGCAGGTCCGGGTAACTTCAGCTATACACCCCTCAAGATCATTAATCCGTACAGACCGGAAGTAGTTAACCAGACTAGGGGAAGAGAAACAGGTTTACGCTACTCCCGTCGCGACTATATTACCGGTCTTGTGGAGTGTGCTATCCCGAAAACGTGTTATGAGAGGGGAGAAGAGATCAGTCTTGAGCTTTCAGTACCCACAAATACACATTTACAGAAGGTGCAATGCTGTATTACTGTTGTTCCGCTGGATGCCGTTGATACACTGAAGGGGCAACTGACCTCTATCGGTGAATTGGTGGATAGGGACCAGTTCGCGGTGCAATTCCTTCCCGATCTTTATGGTCCTTCAATTTCGGGGGCTGTGGTCCGAACTGATGAGAATGATGGTCCAGTTAAGAATACAAAACTTCATTTCTCCTTATTGGGGGACAGGCCTGATTATTTTGCAACAGTAACGGATGCTTTTGGTAAATTTGTGGTTTCCATTCCTGCCCGCACCGGATTACAGGAACTAATTGTTACCCCTGAAATCCCCGGTGATGGGTTTGCAGAGGTGAGGATTGATCAGGACTTTGATACGGATTTCCCACTAATACCTGCTGTACCCTTTACTCTTTCATCCGGAGAACATGAGATTGCCACACAGATGGTTCGCAGGATGCAGCTTTCGGAAGCCTTTAAAAGGCCTGATCCCCCGGAAGCAGTCCGGGTAAATCCGGCACCTGTCTCATTTTATGGTACAGCCATACATTCCATTGTACTGGACGATTTCATCGACCTGCCTACTTTGGAGGAAGTATTTATTAACCTGGTTTCTTCTGTAACTGTTGTAAAAAGAAAAAATAGTGCCACGCTGATGATCCACAGTGACAATCCCACCAGTGAGTTCTATGATCCTTTGATTATGGTTGACCAGATTTCTGTATTCGACCATGATAAATTGATGTCAATTGCCCCGGAAAAGATTAGAAGGATCGACGTGATCAATGATGTTTACGTGAAGGGGAGTATGACCTATAGTGGTGTGATCAATATTGTTACCCGGGAAGGGAACATGGCTGGTATTGATTTGTCAGCCGGCTCCTATTTTTTTGATTACCTTGCAATCCAACCGGTAAATTCACCCATTGAAAGGATCACTGCTCGGGGCGACCAGGTTCCTGACACACGAAATACCCTGTTATGGATACCCGATCTTGTACTTGAAAGAAGTATGGCCAAAGAAATAGTCTTCAAAGCTCCGGCTTATCCAGGGGAATATGTGGTACTGGTCAGATGTATAGCCAGGCCCGGAGAGATACTGTCAGTTACTGCCCGGTTTTTGGTAAAGTAATTCAATAAATTTAAAAGCAGGGGAAAATGAAAAATAGTATTAATCAGGAAAAATGTAAAAAATGTAAGTTATGTATTGAAGTATGTCCTGTTAATATTATCGGGATTGATGATAAAAGCGGTGTGCATTTTATAAAGGAAAGAGAATCAATTTGTTTAAAATGCGGACAATGTATGGCAATATGCAGCACAGAAGCAATACAGGTAAATGGGTTTTCTTATAATAATGATTTTTTTCCTTTACCCGAAAACAAAGTTGACTACAGAAATTTTATTGACTTCCTTGCAAACCGGAGATCGGTCAGAAATTTTAAGGACAAACCTGTTCCTGATGAACTAATTCATCAAATATTAGAAGTTGTCTCTTTTGCACCATACGGAGCAGAACCTGAGAAAGTTAATATAACGGTAGTTAATAACAGAGAGAAAATGGAATTAGCTTTGCCTGCAATCGCAGAGTTTCTTGATAATGTTGTTAAATGGGTTGAAAATCCAATTGCAAGTTTTATGATAAAACGAAAAAAAGGAGCAGAAACATTTAACACAATTAAAAATCACTTATATCCAATATCAAAGCTAAAAAATTACAAACTTGAATATGGTGATAGAATAACAAGAAACGCACCTGCCATAATTATTTTTCATGCACCAAAAGGCGCAGAAGAACATACAAATAATTCATTAATATATGCAACTTATTCAATGTTGGCAGCTCATTCATTAGGGTTGGGTGCCACAATAATAGGAATTGTACCTGCTGCAATCAATAAAGTAAAAGAAGTAAGAGAAGTCTTTCAAATTCCTGAAGAAAATGAGGCGATAATATCAGTAATAATCGGATATCCAAAGTACAAATATAGAAAGTCAATAAAAAGAAGAGGTCATAATATTAATTGGATTAAATAAATAATCAACTACATTTTTCATCGTCCCTTAAAAAGACTTATTTTTGATCAATTATTCAAAAAATCATATAGTTTTTAGACAAACTGCCGTTGGTAGTATTATAAAACAGATGTTTAATTTAAAATAAAGGAGTAATTAAAATAAAAAAAGTCACATTAATTTTTTTTCGCGATTGCATTAATGACTATTATGTATTCTTGTCATTCAAAATATATTAGTATAGAACCCAAAAACTTTATAAGATTAATAAAAATAATAATGACGGACCGTATCGGGAATCAAAAAAACATGATGCTTATATAAACTATTTAAAATCTAAAAGAAACTAATGAAAAACTTAATAAAACTCACTAAACTT
>JAGGXD010000251.1 GCA_021163295.1 Bacteroidales bacterium | reverse complement strand
TCCGTAAAGTGATTGTGCAAAATTCTTTACAGACCAATATCTTGCAGGGATTTCCATCATCATTCTTTCTTCAAATTTTGCTTGCGTATAATTTTCAATATCATCTTCAGTAATGCAACTAACACTATCTATTTCAAGTAATTCTAATAAATATGATTTTGGTCTATGCGTTAATTTATTGATAATTACATCACCGTTAGATTTAAAAATTGAATGTTGTTCAATATTCATTACATCAACTTCGGGAAAAACAGCATCAATTTTTTCTTGTAAATCTCTTTCATGTAGAACTTCATCGTTAGGTAATACATCAAAACTGGCTTTTAAAATATCCAAATCATAAGGCAATGCTTCTTTTTTATCATCTGGTGGCGGTATCAAATATACAGGTTTATATTTTCTTATATTTTCCAACGAACGTTTTCTGTTTATACGTCCAAACCGCTGAATTAAAGAATCGAGCGACGCTGTTTCAGTAATCATTAAATCAAAGCTAATATCCAAACTCACCTCAACAACTTGAGTAGCCACAACTATACAAGCCTTTTCAGAAGTATTAAAATTTTTTGTTGATTTACCATTGTCATCTAATCCTATCAGTCGTTTTTCTTTTTCATTTCTGTCGCCTCGCTTAAAACGGCTATGAATTAATAAAATCGGAATTTTTTTATGTTTATCTTTAAAGTAATTATATCTCTCTTGTGCCGATTTTACCCGATTACAAACAATTAATACTTTTTTGTTTTCTTCAATTGCCCGTTTAACAATAGCATCAGCATCTGCCCAGTTTGTTAATTTATGAACGGTGTGCCTGTCAAATTTATCCAGTTCCGTTTTAGATAAACTCACCTCATAAACATTCCCTTTTCCAAGAATATTCAAAATTTTATTGTATAAATCTGTAGGCATAGTAGCCGTTCCTATATGCAAACGGCAACCTATCTTGTTTAATACTTCTACAATTTTGATTACAATTGCACGAGAAATCTCAGTATAAGTATGTATTTCATCCAGGATCACATCATTTCCTTTAAGGTCAAGAATGGTTGCCTCAAATGCTCGTGTTCCGAAAATTATTGATGCAATTTGGTGCGGTGTAAGTATTTTGATAGATGAACCAACTAAACTTTGCAAGGTTTTTTCTTCAATCGAATTATTTCTAACTACAATACGTGATGCTGAATGTAAAACACGAATATCTAAATCGGGATTTGTTTCTTTTAAATCATTTGCGACACGTTTATACATTGCATTTATTGAAGCTTGAAAAGGCAAGGTGTAAAAAACTCTTTTTTTACATCGCCTAAACAAAAAATCCGTTTTTCCTGCACCGGTGCTTGCAACAACAATTGTATGTTTTTTTGTTGAACTTGTATCAATTAATGAAAGCGGATATAATTCGTGTTTACGTTCAAAGAAATCAAGATTAGGCGTTTTGAATATTTTTGTTAATTGTTTTTCGGTTTCGTTAATCATTGCCGATGCAAAATGGTCGGCTGACATCAATAACCCTTTCCATTCGGAAAAGCCCTGTTTTTGCACCATTTTTTCTGCATAATCTAAGGCTTGATAATAGTTGCTTTCAGCTTCGTCTATTGTAATGTCATGTATTTGTATTCCAAATGATGCTAATATTTTAAGTGCGTCTTTTGACCAAATATCCCAATATGGACTATGCAATGCTACAACATCCTCTACATTTTCTTCTAAATCCAAAATGCCTCTATTTCTTGTGTCATTTTCAATGGATTTGTGGTGAGCTACAACCATCTCAATTAATTGCGGATGAATGGCTTCGTCAAACAGAGAGAGAAAAAACAGTGATGCTAATTCATGCCGATATGGTTTATCGCTTTCTTTCCATTTATAATCAGATGATAATCGTTTTTGAAATATAGGACTTGCTTTGCCAATATCATGTAAAATCGCACCATATTTTGCAATTTCTTTTTCAAAGCCCAAAGAGTCAGCCACTTTCTCAATTGCAAGAGAAACATGTTGTAAATGAGTATGCAAAGGTGTAAAATCAGGCTTCCCTTTTGCTTTTATGTGTTCGCAAACTATCATTAGTAAACATTTTTCACAGGATTACCCACTACCCTTAACCAACCATACATTGGCTCGTTATTATTCATTCGATTGTAGCCAACAAGAAAAGAATTTTCATTTTGTTCAAAAACAAGCTCAAAACCGCTAAAAAAATCTTCATTTTGTTCAAATTCTTGTCCTGAAACTTCTAAAATTTCCTGTTCAGGATATAAAATATCTTCATTTCGGGCTAAACAAATATGTTGTTTTGAAGCAATTTCTGCATCTTTTTCTGTTTCAAAAGCCAGATATAGAACCGGATTTACCAAAACGCCCCTATTTAATATTGAATAAAGTCTTGAATATTCTTTGTTTTTCCCACGTTTTTTTTCATTCCACCCGCGAGGCTGTGTTTGTTCTTGTTGCTGTGAAATCTGAGAATACGATAATCTATGTCCTTTGATTTTATAAATCCCCCATTCTTCTTTTAATAACTCAGGAAATAACTTACGTTCAATTCCACCTACAATTGAAGGTGTTAAAAATTGCTGGCTATAAACTTCTTCGTCTCTAACTGCTGTCCATGGTTTTATAAAACCAAATTGCCCAGTGTATTTAACAATATAAAGTGTCATAATCTGTATTGTTTAAATCAATGCTCCAAAACCGATACCTGTTGAATTTCCAACACCAACATTCCATGCAAAAGCTTTTGTTTCCGGTTTTCCATGTAATATCACAGGACACCAACTTGCTTTGTTTTTAATCCCCTTATAATCAATCAGTTTTGTTGAAATGTTTTTAAAATTCTTGTCAAATTCAATTTTCAAGCTATCGTCATCAATGCCTGCTAACTTCATTTTATTCTGTAAAGTCTTTTTTAACAGTTCAGAGGATTCAGCATCGGAATAAATGTAATGTTTCGATTTTCTATCGATGGTTCTTTTTATAAAAACCGGGCTTGCCACTTTGAAATATTCTATATTTGTAAAATCAGGTGTTTCTTGAATAGTTATTGACTTAACATTCATTCCAAAGCATACTTCCGGGTCTTTTTTTATATTTAACACAATCTTTTTCAACATTGAATTATCGTAAAAACTGATAAACCAATTTGCTCCGTTACTGAAATTCAATCCGTTTTCTGTTTTTTTCCCTCTTTGCAATTGAGAAAATGAATATAGAGATAATTTGTCATGAAAAATATTTCCACCAATCCATTTATGTAAGCTCCTACTAATTTATGTTGATAATTAAATGGAACTGTTTTGGTGTTCTTTGATAAGTATAGATGTATTCTCATAAATAAGCTTATTTTAGGTTAGATTTGACCATATAAATTTACTAATAAAATGTTAAATGTTATAATAGTCTACTATGAAAGTTCGTATTGGTAGGTTACCGGCAATAAATTCTCAGCCGTGTTTTTTATTATCAATTCTATTTTAAAACGCATGTTACTCCATCTTAAATACTCCGTCTCGTTCAACATCAATACTTCCCCCGGTATAACCGCATTCGCCCATCCGGGGAGAGTTTACTACCGGCATGGAGGCATAATCGGAAAAGTCTTTACATTCTTCTTCATGTATAGGGATACAATCCTCGCAAAAGGCATCCCAATCGTGAATTGTGCAAATTTCCAGGGCTGGTTTTTTGCCACACATATCACACATTATTTTTAAAGGCTCGTTTCGCGATAGCAATACAATCTTTTTTTCGGCAGCCATGGAAAATACCTCAAGCACTTTAATATCAAGTTTTGTTGAGGAACCAAAATCGTAAACATAATCAAGTTTAAGCCCTTTATAAAACACCTCGCCAACTTTTCTGCTCATTGAGACTTTTTCCCGTTGATAAGAAAATTCGCTAAGATGTCCGCAGCACTCAAGCCAGATATTTCGCAGGAACCGATCTAATGTTTTCAATATTATTTCACCATCAAGCAGTAACTGCAAAAACATACTACCGGATTCAACCCTGATATGATAGGATTGTCTGTGTTGTTTACCTGTATCCAACAACCTTTGCTTTTGGAATAAGTGAGTGTTGAGGTGGCTTGTAATGCGCTTCCCTGAGAAAGTACTACCACAAAATATGCATTTACCCCGTGATTCTAATTTTTTCATGTTAGATAGTTTTTATTATATATTGCTTTATATTGCTTACTTAATTTTTATACCAACCCGCCGGCCTGATTTTAAAATGCAATTTGTTAATAAAAGGGTTTATATATTTGATACTATCAGGTAATCTGTATCACTCCAGCTTTCTTAAATTCGTCTCTGAGTGCCCGTAAAACCGGTTTATGATTATAAAGATTCATTATGATTTCTTTTGTTTCTGTTTCTTTTCCTCTTATTAATTTGGAAAGATTCAGCCATTCGGCAATCACGGAATAAATAAATCTTCCTCTTTCATTTTCAATTGTTTTAAGTGCTTTCTTTTGAATTGTTTCAAAGCAGAAATCAGGGTAAACATTCAATATGGGTTTAATGAGTTTTGGAAAATCCCATGAATCGGTATTTTTTTCTACTATCTGTTTTATTTTGTCGTATTGCTTTTCTTCTTCAAAAATTTCAACTTTAAAGGGCTTATTGTAAACGGTATTAATAAGTTGCTCTTTCTCATTTTCGTTCAGGATGTTTTTGATTCTTCTGTAATACTCGATTTTTGCATCCTTTATTGTTAATTCACTGAAAACATTTTTAAATAACTGTCTGCCGGAAGCTTCGCTAATTTTATCAGCTAAAAATTTAGCCCACCTGTATTTATCTTTTTCAAACAGTTCATTAGCTGTTATATTAAATGCATCAATGTCATTTTCAAGATAGTATTGGAGAAGTTTTTTTGCCACTTTATTGTCGACCAGATAATATGCTTCAGCACTTTTCAACCAATTACCGGGGTTACCACATAATTTATTCAGAAGCAATACAAGTTGGGGCAGCCTTTTTTTCTCGATATTGGAATTATCTATTTGTTTGAGTATTGTTTCAGGATTTCCCGATTTCTCTGCCAAAGCAAGTAATACCGGTTCAAAATATCGAGGATAATTTTCATTTTCAGGGCATTCATCTTTACAATATTGCAAAAACAATTTAATAGAATTTTGCATGGTATTTTCATGCAAAATCGACTGAGAAACCCTCCCTGTAAAATACTTAATCATCTTTTTATGTTCGTCAACAAAATATTCATTCGGATCGCCGAGATTATCATATGGGTCGTTAACATCACTGTTCAGGCAGGCTTCATAGATTGCAATCAATTCGGCAAACCCTTCTTCAATTTTTTGTTCAATGATCAAATCGAGTAAATAGTCTTTCCATCCGTCAAAAATATTTTCAACTTCCTGTTCAGCCATGTATTGCAAGGCTTCCCATTCTTCTATATATCCGCTATGAGGCGGAGTATAATTGTCCCAGTCGGGCTCTTCCAGATCAATGACTTCCAATTGATCCTGGTATTCTTTTTGGGAGTTATTAATAAGATTTTTAAAATCTTCGTAGGATATCTGATTATCTGTTTCTTGTAATTCTTTTTGAATATAGTTTAGAAATTCAGTTCTCAGCTTTTCATTATGTTCCAAAATGGCAAACAAAAAATCAAGTTTTGTTTTATATGTTGCCTTATCAAATATTTCTTTAAAATTCATTGTAATACGATTATGTATATGTAACGTAATACTATTATGTAAATTCCTTGCCTGGCGAACTTACTATCTCGACACTAAATAATGAAAGCTTATGAGGCATCTTCCTGTAAAAATTATTCCCCTTCTTTTTTCTTCTCAACCGTTACCACTCTTTCTTTCCCGGTGGATTCCAGAGCTTTTAATGCCATTTGTTTTACATTTTCTTCCGATGCATCTGTTTTTATTGTCAGTTGATGGAGCAAGGTCTCCATATCCTTGATTTTAGCTTCTAAGGTCTTTATTGTTTGTTCTTTCAACTTCTGCTCACCAATTATTTTATTATTAGATAATTGTTTTTCAAAATCGTATTGTTGTTTCAGTATTTTTTCTGTTTCTTGTTGGGCTTTTTTAACCTCTTTTTCTAATATAACAGGAAATTCTTCATCTTTTTTACGTAGTTCCAATAGTTCGGTCTCGGCTTCTTTCATTTTAACTTCTCGTTCAGTCATCTCTTTATCAAACCGGTTTTTTTTCTCTAACAACTCCTTTTCTAATTTGGTTTTCTTTTCTTCATATTCGTCCTGCTCCTTCTTACGTTTAATTTTCAAATTGTATTGGTATTCTTCTTCATCACGTTTACGTTGTTTGTCTAAAGTGACTTTAACTTCTGTTATTTCACTTTGTCTTTTTTCTTCCTCTGTCTTCCACTTTAATTTTTTCTCTTCTGTTTCTTTTTCAAAAGCTTCCTGTTTTTCTTTTTGTGCAGCAATCAAGGCAGATAATGAATGAGCATTAGCAGAAATTTGGTAAAGCTCTTCCAGATTTTCTTTTTCAATTTTTACCGATTCATGTAGCTTTTCAAATTCTTTAAAGACATTTCCCATTTGTTCCTCAAGTTTATCTAAAGTGCCGCTGGTATTAATTTTCAAACCGGCAATGTTTTTATTGATTGAATTGACTGAAAGTCCGGAAACCTCTTTCACGGTTTTTTCTGCTATTTCTCTTTTTTGGATTTCTTTAGGTTCTTCGGTTTTGCTCTTCATTTTTTGCAATAATTCATTATATGCATCTATAATTTCCTTTTTTGTTTGGCTGATTGTTATTTTCTTTTCCATAATTATTTTTTTTAAATAACCTGATTAATTTATATGAACATAGCTTAACAAAGTAATAAAAAGGTTAATATTATTCAAATAAAATCCATTAAATTTTATATTTTTAAGAAACGCTGTAACCAGATTTTGTAACCTGCCGGCTTATTTCTAATCCGAAAAAGAAAAATAATCAGTGATTTAACAGGATGATAACAAACAGATGTTTAGGCTAGTATTATGATCAGTTTTATTAATTACTCAGATACTAATAGAGATTAAGGGACTATTACAAAAAGCAAAAATCATATCAGTTGAGATTTTAATAAGGAAATTTGTACCTTAAATTAATCGAAACAAACATACTGAAAGGTAACACTACCCATGTCATCGGAACATTATAGAGTATTTTAAACGAATTTATAATAATGCCAAATCATTTACATGCAATTATTATTGACAAAACGCACGATACAAATAATAATAATGATCCGAAAGTAAATATGCACGACCGTGCATATTTACTTTTTATTTAACCAATACATCTCAATCTCTTCCAGTGTCTTGCCTTTGGTTTCAGGAACCAGTTTCCATGTGATCAGTATTGCCGGGATACACATTAATGCAAACAGCCAAAATGTTCCCTGCGGACTTAGATTTTCCAGTAACCATGGTACCGATTGTCCAATAATATAGGTGCCCACCCATAACGAAAGCGTGGCAACAGACATGGCCCTTCCACAAATGTGTGTTGGATATATCTCTGAAAGCAGTGTCCAGATCACGGGACCAAACGAAAAGGCAAAGAAAGCGATATAACAAAGTATTAAAATTAATAATCCAATACTGTTCTCATTTCCGGTCTGAAAAAGAAAACCAATCATAATAAGAAACAGCATCATACCCGAACTACCGGTAATCAGTAGTGATCTCCGCCCTAATTTATCAATTTTCCAGATCGCAATTAATGTAAAAAGAACATTTATAGACCCAATGATTACCTGACTGTTTAAGGAATGACCGATACCAAATCCGGCGCTTTCAAAAATACGTGGTCCATAATAAATAATGGTGTTAATTCCTGTTAATTGGGATAAAATTGCCAGGGTGATACCAATAAAAAGCGCCAATCGTAGTCCGGGCTGCAGAAGTTGACGAAACGAACCTGTTTTCAGAACCAGCGCTTTCTGTATTCCCTTCACCTCTTGTTCTGCAATTTCGCTGCCTGCTATACGGGTAAGTATTTTTTGTGCTTTTTCAGTATGCCCCTTTGTAATTAGACATCTTGGGCTCCTGGGGACAAAGAACAAAAGAAAGAAAAACAGGAGGGCAGGAATTGTCTCGGAACCAAACATTGCCCGATAGACATCCTGAACGAAAATCCAGTGGAAAAATCCCTGGCCGACCAAAGAAAAATTTTGAGAAATTGATAAAATAAATGCATTGACGAAATAAGCACAAAGAATTCCGATAGTAATGGCAAATTGATACAGGGTTACTAACCGTCCCCTTAGTTCAGGTGGGGAAATTTCCGAGATGTATAAAGGAGATACCATTGAAGCAATACCAACTCCCATCCCTCCAATCAGTCGAAAAATAATGAGAAGATACTGTTCTTGCATAACCATGCATCCGATGGCAGAGATAGTGAATAGTAAAGCAGAGATATAGAATTTTTTTCCTGCCGAATGTATCGGACAAAATGCCGGCAAACGCAACGCCAGTAATACAGCCCAACAAAGCCGATCCGACAAACCAGCCCTCCATGGCAACATTCATCATGAATTGTGTTTTTACAAAACTAATTGTTCCTGAAATTACAGCTGTATCATAGCCAAAGAGAAAACCGCCCAAGGCCGAAACAAGGCAAATGAAAGTTAGGTAAAGTGTATTTCTTTTTTGAGCAGACATTTTATTCTTCTGATTTAACCTGACGTATTCATAAATATTATTTTTTTCAATATTTATGAATAGTACATGTTAACCCCTGACGCTTTGGTCAGGGTGTGACCGAAGCGTCATCACCTGACTGGGGAAAATCAAGAGTTGAGCTTCTCTCAACTCTTGATTATTCCTACGTCAGCGGAATAAATCACATATTTTTTTGAATTATTCGGGTTAAATAGTGGTTAAACTTTGATCGAAAATTATAAATAGTCCCTTCCGGTTTCAGGCGATTCAATACAATGCTTAAATGCTTAAATGTATAAAATACCTAACGTGACTAAAATACCTAAAACATCAAGAATTCAAAAATATCTAAAGTTTTAAATTACTTATTTTATTAATTAATATTAATAAAGTATTCTCCGAAAAAACAGGAGAGACTATGAGATTGCTCCTTGCTGTTGTCTTCTGCCAGCATTATTTGTAAAAAAAACTAAAGACACATTTATATTTATTTTTGTTTCCAAAGTTTTTTGTTTATGTTTGCGGCATGGTTCGAAAAAATATAACAATAATCGAAAAAGCCAGGGAGCTGTATTACAAATACGGGATAAAAAGCATTACAATGGATGATGTAGCCCGTGAGATGGGAATTTCAAAAAAAACTCTCTATCAGGAAGTAAAAAATAAAACAGAACTGGTAGAAAAAGTTATTGATTTTGAAATTGAGAAAAGAACAGGGGAATTTAAAGAACTGGATAAAAGTAAATTAAATGCTATTGAGGAATTGTTTGAGGTAAACAGGCAAATTAATAATGTGCTTGAAAAACATAATCCTTCAATGCACTATGATCTAAGGAAGTATTATCCTGATATTTTTAAACGGTTGCATGACAGTAAGCAGAAAAGGATGTTAGAATCGTTAATTAAAAACCTTGAAAAAGGGAAAAAAGAAGGTCTTTACAGGAAGGAAATAGACAGTGAGATTATTGCAAGGCTACAAGTAGCCAGGGCGGAAAACGTAACTGAAAGTTCGTGTGTCCCCATCAAGGATTATATCTCCAGGAAGTTCTTTTCTGAAATTTTTATCTATCACATTAGGGGTATAGCAAATAGTAAAGGGATCAAGTTTCTTGAGGAAAATATCAATCAGTTAAAAATAAAAGAATAAAAAAGCGTAGAATATGGATATAGTAAAAATTTGCATGATAGCTTTTCTGTTTAGTTACTGTAACTTATTCAGCAAAGCAGAAGGTGATGAGAAAAAAACTTTTTCACTTGAAGAGGCACAGAATTTCGCAATTGAGAATAATTTGAATGTAAAGAATGCAAAAATTGATGTGAAAATTGCACGGAAGAAAATCTGGGAAACAACAGCCATCGGGTTACCACAAGTAACCGGATCGACCAGTTATACTGATAACCTGAAGTTAACAACAATGTTAATGCCTAATTTTTTCGGAGATCCGAGTGAAATGATAGAAGTACAATTTGGAACCCAGCATAATTCTTCAGCAGCACTATCAGCTAATCAGCTGATATTCAGTGGGCCATATATAGTAGGACTAATGGCGGCAAAAGTATATAAACAAATATCTCAACAAAATCTTGAAAAAACAGAAATTGATATCAAAGAAATGGTGACCCAAAACTACTACCTGGTTTTACTAACGGAAGAAACAAAAAGAACTCTTGTAAAAAATTACAGTAATACAGAGAAAACTTATTTGGAAACACAAGCAATGTATGAACAAGGTTTTGTTGAAGAAACAGATGTAGATCAGCTTAAAGTTACGCTTACAACACTTAATAATTCAATTAATTCAATGGAAAGGCAGGAAAAACTATCAAAAAATATGTTGAAGTTTCAAATGGGTCTTGACATAGAAACACCTGTATTTTTGTCAGATTCGTTACACGGAATATTAGAAAAAATCAACCTGCAATTACTTGCAGTAAATAACTTTAACATAAATAATAATATTGAATTTAATATTATTGAAACACAGGTTGAGTTAGCCTCCCTTGATTTAAAAAGGCAAAAAACGGAATATTTACCAAACATTTCTGTAATGTATATGAATAACTGGAATGCAATGAGAGACAAATTCAATTTTTTCGATACAGACGAAAAATGGTATAGGTCTGAAATGCTTGGATTTACACTTAACATCCCTGTATTTAGCAGTGGTTCAAAAATGTCGAAAGTCAGTCAGAAAAAACTTGCGCTGGAAAAAGCAGTTGAAAATCAAAAACTTGTCAGACAAAGTCTGGAGATGGAAAATCAACAAACAAGATTTGATTATAATACTGCTCTTGAAAAATATTTGAGCGAAAATGAAAATGTAAAACTGGCAGAAAGAATTCTGGAAAAAACCCGGATCAAATATAAAAATGGGATGGCATCAAGTTTCGAATTAGCACAGGCTAACAATCAATATTTGCAAACAGAGTCGGGCTTGACATCAGCAATAGTTGAATTATTAAATGCAAAAATACGCCTGGATAAAATAATGAACAGGCTGTAGATGAAGTTTAAAGTTAAAAATCAAAAGTTACGAATAATAATATCATACTAAAAAACCAAATACAGAAATAATGAAAAAATCTCTTTTTTTAATACTGGTCATTGTAATAACAAGTTGTAATACAGACAACCCCGAAGCAAATAAGAACAAGCTGATACAGCTTAAACAGAAACAAATGGTAATCAATAATGAAATTGCTAAACTTGAACGTGAACTTGAAAAAGATACAGCACAGGTAAATTCAGAAAAGGCAATTTCTGTAAAAATTGATGAACTGAATTTCGAGGAATTCAATCATTTCATATTAGTAAATGGTAATGTAGATGCCGAAAAGCACGTTTTTGTAAGTCCTGAATTAAATGGTCAGATTGAGAGAATATATATGTCGGAAGGAGAAAAAGTAAAAAAAGGAGCACTGTTGGTTTCTTTAAACACCAAGGTAATAGAAAGTAATATTGAGGATGTAAAAACAGGACTGGAACTTGCCCGAAAAGTATTTAATAAGCAACATGAATTATGGAAACAAAATATTGGCTCGGAAATGCAATATCTGAATGCTAAGAATGCGAAAGAATCAGCAGAGAACAGGTTAAAAACACTAAAAACACAATTGGAAATGGCCAGAATACGGGCTCCATTTTCAGGCTATATTGAGAAAATATCAGGTAAAGAGGGCGAAATGGCTTCACCGGGTAAACCAATACTTGAAATTGTTAATCTTTCTGACATGAAAATTTATGCTGATGTATCTGAAAAATACCTGGCAAATATTAAAGAAGGAGATATAACCATAGCGCGCTTTCCTTCATTGCCCGGGATAGAAATCGAAGCCCCGGTTTACAGAATAGGGAATGTAATAGATCGCAATAGCAGGACTTTTACTATTGAATTAAAAATAAATAACCCGGGTAGCCGGCTTAAACCAAATCTCATGGCTACGGTAATGCTTAATGATTTTTCGAAAGATTCTGCCCTGGTGGTACCTTCCGGTATTATTAAAAAGGATATTCAGGGGTCATACCTTTATGTGGCTGATGATACCGGGGGAAATACGGTAGCACACAAAATATATATTCATTCCGGTCTGAGTTATAAAGATAAAACAATGATAACCGGTGGCGCAAAGGAAGGGGATAAAATAATAATTGCAGGATATACCGAAGTATCCGACGGAGTGAAAATAAACGTTAAATAAACAGACTGATAAACCAATAATGAAATGAGCATCAAGCCTATGACAGATAGTATCATAAGAGATTTTAAATTAACCACAGCTGCGTTAAAAAACAGGAATACTGTATTCCTGTTGACATTTGTAATAATTGCTTTTGGAATGTTTTCATATCTCAATTTGCCAAAGGAATTATTTCCTGAAGTTGATATTCCAACGGTGTTGGTACAAACACCTTACCCCGGAAATTCTCCTTTAGATATTGAAAATCTTGTGACACGACCACTTGAAAAGGAAATTGAGTCCATTAACGGTATTAAAGAATTAAGCTCTAATTCTATTCAGGATGCATCTCTTGTAATTATTGAATTCAATACTAATGTAAATATTGAAGATGCAGTATTGGATGTTAAAGATGCAGTGGATAAAGCTAAAAGTGAATTACCTAACGATTTATTAATTGACCCGATTGTTATGGATATTGATTTATCAGAGTTTCCTGTAATCAATGTTAATCTATCAGGCGATTTTAGTCTTGAAGAGCTGAAGGGATATGCCGAATACCTTGAAGATAGAATTGAAACAATTGATGAAGTTTCAAAAGTTAATATCAAAGGGATAAATGAAAAAGAGATTAAAATTAACGTTGATATTCTTAAACTGGAAGCACTGGAATTATCATTTTACGATATTGAGAGTGCTATTGCATCTGAAAACATTTCTATGTCGGGAGGGGAAATTAAATTGGGTAACACTCGCCGGTCAATCCGTATTGCCGGTGAATTTGAGAATATTGAACAGATAGGAGATGTTATTGTTAAACATGATGACGGAGATATTGTGTTTTTGAGAGATGTTGCAGAGGTGGAAGATGGTTATGAAGAGCCAACAAATTTTGCACGTCTTGATAAAAACCCGGTTGTATCTCTGCAGGTAATAAAAAAGAGTGGAGAAAACCTGTTATCAGCTACCGATCAAATATTCAATATGGTTAATGAAGCTGGTAATAGCGGAAATATTCCTGCTACAATGAGCATTTCTTTTACTAATGACCAGTCGGATATGGTTAGAATGCAACTACAAAATTTGGAAAACAGTATGATCATGGGAATAATTCTTGTGGTTCTGGTGCTTTTCTTTTTTCTGGGAACAAAAAATGCGTTGTTTGTTGGTCTGGCAATTCCCATGTCAATGTTCCTTTCCTTTGTGGTTTTAAGTCTGGGTGGGTTCACAATAAACATGATCGTTCTGTTTGCATTGATCCTGGCATTGGGAATGCTGGTGGATAATGCTATTGTTGTGGTTGAAAATATTTACAGATTCGTTGACAGGGGGTATAAACCATTGGAGGCGGCAAAACAGGCTGTTGGTGAAATAGCAATTCCTATTATTGCATCAACTGCGACAACTTTAGCCGCATTTGTGCCTCTGGCTTTCTGGAAAGGAATGATTGGTGAATTCATGAAAAACCTGCCCATTACATTGATTATAGTTTTAACTTCTTCTCTGTTTGTTGCCCTTGTAATAATTCCTGTTTTCTCGGCTACTTTTATAAACAGTAAGAAAAAGAATAATCGCAAAACCCGAAAGAAAAGATCATACCGTAATTTAACCATTATGGCAGGAATTGCAATAGTATTTTACGTGGGCGGGCTGTTTGTTATTGCTAACCTGTTAAGCATATTTGTTTTGATTTTATTATTTAATATTCTGTTTCTTGATAAAATTCAACGCTGGTTCAGAATAATTTTTCTTGTAAAGCTTGAGAATGCTTACCTCAGGGTATTAAATTTTGCATTAAAAGGAAGTAATCCGGTAAAGCTCTTTACCGGAACAATTCTACTATTATTTTTTACCCTGATCCTATTTCAGGTCAGGAAACCGGATATTAATTTTTTCCCCCAGGGAGATCCGAATTATATCAATATTATTGCTGAACTTCCTGTGGGTACCGATATAATGGCAACCGATTCAGTAATGAGAATTGTTGAAAATGACATAGATAAAATTCTGATTGAAGAGCGAAAAATCGTGGAATCTGTACTTACAACAGTTGGAACAGGATCTTCAGGCCGTTTTCAGACAGGAGATGAACCAAATAAAGGACTTATCACAATCACTTTTGTGGATTACCAGTACAGGATGGGAATAAATACATCGGAATTACTGAAAAAATTATCTGATCAAATGATTGGAAATTATCCGGGTGTACAAATATCCTTTGAAAAGAGCGATATGGGACCCCCTACCGGTAAGGCAATCAATATTGAAGTAGCAGGGAGAAATTATGATCAGTTATTATTTCTGACAGACTCTATTCAGGCATTCATTGAACAATCTGATATTGAAGGGATTGAGGGACTAAAAATAGATCTTGAAATAGACAAACCACAGCTATTGATTCAGATAGACAGAGAAAAGGCAAGAAGATTAGGTGTTTCAACAATACAAATTGCCGGCACAATAAGAACTGCTTTATTTGGCAAAGAGATTTCAGATTTTAAGGTAGGTGAAGATGAATACCCTATCCAGCTCAGGCTTCAGGATAAGTATAGATACAGTGTTACGGCTTTAATGAACCAAAAAGTATCTTTTCGGGATAATGGAAAAATAACACAAATCCCAATTTCAGCTGTTGCTGATATTAAGTATAGTACCACATACGGTGCAGTGAACAGGAAAAACATGGACCGGGTTATTACTTTGTATTCCAATGTGGTTGAAGGGTATAATGCAACAAAGATCAATGATCAGTTAAAAATGCTATTAGAGAATTTTGATATGCCTGAAGGATATCAATTCAAATTTACAGGAGAGCAGGAAGAGCAAAAAGAAGCTATGGGTTTTTTGAGCAGAGCTATGCTAATTGCATTGGCATTAATATTACTTATCCTGGTAACACAGTTTAATTCCCTTGTAAGACCGGGTATTATTATGGCAAGTGTTATTTTTAGTACAATAGGAGTTTTTGGAGGATTATCAACTTTCAGAATGGATTTTATTGTTGTGATGACAGGAATCGGGATTATTTCCCTGGCAGGGATAGTTGTTAATAATGCAATTGTTCTTATTGACTATATCGAACTTCTGAAAGCGAGAAGAAGAAAAGAACTGGGACTGGAAAAAGATGCGTTTTTACCTGTTGCAGAAGCTACTCAATGTGTGGTTCAGGGAGGGAAAACACGTCTGCGCCCTGTGCTGCTTACTGCTATTACAACAATTCTAGGATTGTTACCTTTGGCAACAGGTATGAATATAAACTTTAATACTATGCTAAGTGAATTTAGTCCTCAATTATATTTTGGTGGTGATATGGTTAAATTCTGGGGACCGATATCATGGACTGTGATTTTTGGATTAACGTTTGCAACTTTCCTAACTCTTATAATTGTTCCGGTAATGTACAGGATTACAATATCTGTTCAGAAAAGGATTATGCGTTATACGGAAAGCACATAAAAATTTATTTATCTGAAATTTGATGTAACAATTTTCTTACATCATCAACGGATTCGATATAGAATCTGGCTTTAGTATCTTTAGTTCCGACTTTAATTGTATAAGCTGTATCAGGCATTGCTTCAAATGTATATTCGTCTGTCCAGTCATCACCTATTGCAAGTATGAAATCAAATTTTTCATCTCCCATTTTATAAGTTGCTGCACGTCCTTTATTAATCCCTGAGTATTTAATTTCCAGCACCTTATCTCCATCCATGATCTGGAGATTCAGGTTTGAAACCAAATCCATAAGCTGGTCTTTTAGCTCCCACGATCTTTGAATACCCAGATCAGGATCAG
>JAGGXD010000047.1 GCA_021163295.1 Bacteroidales bacterium | reverse complement strand
GCCAGACCACTCCATTCAGCATCTGGAAGAATTATTACCTGGAAACCTGGAACACAAATCTAAATAAAGGCCAGCCAAGAAAAGGATAAAGCAGGAAAGCTCAAGGTGCAGGAGACCGAAGGCTTACACATATATTACCTGTATCGTCCTGGTTTGATTACAAATATATCTTAAATCAACCGGTTGTTTTTAGCAAAATCCCGGAATAAGTCAGAAAAAAGTAATAAAGTGTTGATCAGAGAAAAATTAGATTTTGTACAAGTTGCAAAGAATTTGGTAAATAAAACATAAAAAAAGAATTTGCATGTAAATTGTGTGCAGGTTCTTTGTTTTTATTTGTCCCGGATATTTGCTATCTTGTGTCTACCTTTTATTAATTATACCAGGTCATGAAAATAACCCGACGCCGATTCATTAGCACAACTATTGCAGGAGCAACCGGTATTGCTTTGAATCGCTCTCTTCTAGCAAACAAAATTGTTAAATACACTGTTCCTGATCCGTTTGAACTTGTTAACCTTGGAACAACAGGAATAAAGGTTTCACTTATTAGTGCGGGTACAGGTGCACATGGAGGCAACCGGCAATCAAATATGACCAGGCTGGGAAAAGAAAAATTCGAGTTCTTATTGAATTACGCCCTGGAAAGAGGTGTCCGCTTTTTCGACTGTGCTGACACATACGGAACACATCCATATATTACAAACGCTTTTAAGTCGGTCCCTCGTGACAAGTATGTACTAAGCTCTAAAATATGGCTCCATGAAGGTGGCATACCTGAAAAAGAACGACCCAACGCTGATGTTGTGGTTAACCGTTTTTTAAAAGAACTAAATACGGATTATATCGATCTGATCCTGCTCCATTGTCTTACAAGTCCCGACTGGCCTGAGAAATTTGAAAAACAAATGGAGATATTGGCAAAACTAAAGGAAAAAGGTATTATCCGTGCTCATGGTGTTTCGGTTCATTCGCTGGATGCCATGAAAGCATGTTTGAATAATCCCTGGGTAGATACGGTTCATGCCAGAATTAATGCCTATGGTACTGCTATGGATAACAAAGATCCTGAAAAAGTAGCTGAAGTGGTAAAAAAACTACATGATGAAGGTAAAGGTATAATAGGAATGAAACTAATTGGTAATGGAGCATTTAAGAATGAGCCGGAAAAGATTGACAAATCGATCAAATATGTTATGGGTTTAGGTGCAGTAGATACTTTGGCTGTAGGATTTGAACAACCAGGCGAGATCGATGATTTTGCTAAACGTCTGGAACATGCTTTGAAAATTTAAAACTAATTTTTTTAACTAATTTGCACCAGATATTTATTTAAAAAATCCTGCTATGAAAAGAAACATTATTTTATCACTAACATGCTTAACTGCAATGTTATTCATACTCCCGTCATTTGGTCAGGGTGTAAACAAAATCACTGATAAAGAAAAGAAAGAGGGATGGATCCTATTATTCAATGGAAAAGATTTCACAGGTTGGAGGCAATGTAATGGAACAACAATGCCGATAAACTGGACTATTGAGGAAAACGCTATGAAGGTCTTTACCGGTGAAGGGAAAAAGCCCGGTTCCGGTGCAAACGGAGATATTATATATAGTGATAAGAAATTCAAAAACTTTGAATTATCAATCGATTGGAAAGTAAGTAAAATGGCAAACTCGGGCATCTTTTTTAATATAAGAGAAGTGCCCGGACGGCCAATCTACTATGCTGCGCCTGAGGTTCAGGTTCTCGACAATGTTGATGCAACTGACAACAAAAATCCCACCCACCTTGCCGGTTCACTGTATGATATTATTGCAGCTGATCCGGAAACTGTTCACCCTGCAGGAGAATGGAATACAATTGTTATTCATGTACTGGATGGTAAGGTCACTCATACACAGAACGGAACAAAGGTTGTTGAGTATGAAATGTGGACTCCTGCCTGGGATGAGATGGTTGCCAATAGCAAATTCAGGAACTTCCCGGGCTGGAAAGAAGGTATTTCTAAGGAGGGTTATATCGGGCTCCAGGATCATGGATATCCGGTCTGGTTCAGAAATATTAAAATACGGGAATTATAGCAGCCTGGTATACCGGTTAAGAATAAGGCAGGCTACTTACATAATCCTGCTTTATTTTCTAAGATAATTTGCTTTGTAAATTGCATGCAACTCTTTTAAGTGTCTTCTGAAATACGGAGAAAATATCCTTTTCGCCCTCTCCTGCCCTACGCTGGAGAGTCTTTATTAATGGTTATATTTATTATATATACTTCCCAAACATTAAGGCACAGTTTTGCGACATACCTACTGGAAAATGGTGTTGATTTAAGGGTATTTCAAGAACTATTGGGACATGCAAGCAGTAAAACAACAGAGATTTATACTTATGTAAGCAGAAATAATCTAATGAACATAAAAAATCCTTTGGATAATTTAAGAATAGGAAGTAAATTGGCATTCACAGTAAAACGAACAAAACATTCGTTTTATAAACTTCATAAGTCGCTAAAGCGAAAGTTTATCTCGTTTATAAACAAGTTGTGTGTAATGCCTAAAGACCTTGCTAAAATTGAATATTTACCTTGATTTTTAGTATATTTGTGTATGATAAAACCGAATTCATACATACTTGATTTTGAAATTGATAAACTAACTGATTCAATATTAAATCGTATAAGTGGAGATAGTTTTCGAACTGAGATTTCATTGGCAACAAAGACTGATTTAAAGACAATTACAAAATCAAGAGAATGGTCTTTTGACTGGAAATATGAATTCAACCAGCTTGACAGAGAATTATATAAGTTGACAATAATAAATAATCCTGATATTGTACAAGGATTAATAAGTCTGACTGTTAAAACTGACCATGTATACATGTTTTTACTGGAGAGTGCCCCATTCAATATTGGGAAAAACAAACTATACGAAGGCATTCCTGGTAATTTAGTGGCATATGCATGTAAATTATCGTTTCAGAGAGGAGGGGAAGGATTCGTATCTTTTGAATCGAAAACAAAATTAATTGATCATTATGTAAAAACACTTGGAGCATATCATTTCGGTGGTCACTTAATGGTTATTGATACGATCGCAGCAAAAAGATTAGTTGACAAATATTTTAAACCGTAATATCATGGGATTAATTAGAGAACCAGAAGGAGTTGATTTTGTAATTAAAAGTAAACCCCTGACTGAGAAACAAGAAAAAGAATTAAGTAAGTTTATTGTTAAAAGGAAACTTGAGATTAAAAAGAATTTGAAAAAAAGGCACATACACACAACAGCACCTCAAAAGTAATGCGGGGTGAAGTAGTAAATTGAAACAATTTGAATATCAATGAACAACATAGCTACTTGAAAGTGAAGTCCTTCTAAAACCCGCACTACTTTTAGCTGCAAAACGTTGTAGGTAATTGCAGTGGTTCCACATATATAAAGTAGTTTCCTAATAAGGAAATATTT
>JAGGXD010000138.1 GCA_021163295.1 Bacteroidales bacterium | reverse complement strand
ACCAATCTTTTTCAGTTTGAACCCTTTGCGCTTTAGCTTTTGCTTTTTTTACTTTTTCCTGTATCTTTTTTTCATCATTTGTAAGAGCATTAAGCAGTCTGTTTGCATCCTCTTTTGAAATTTTTTCGGATTGTGGTTGTTGCTGTTTTTGCTTTTCCTGCTGCTGATCTTTTTTCTGTTGATTCTGTTTTTCCTTATTCTGGTCCTGGTTATCCTGATCTTTATTTTTGTTCTTATTCTGTTTTTGATCCTGATTTTGCTTTTGATTCTTTTTTTGTTGTTGCTGTTTTTTTAATAAGTCTTGTGCATAAGAAAGATTATATTTCGTTTCCTTATCATCAGAATTATACCGTAATGAATTTTTGTATGCTTCAATACTTTGTTCGATTTTTTGTGATTTCAATAAAGAATTACCCAGATTATGGTAAGCTTTCGCCAGTTCTTTTTTACTCTTAACCTGATTAGTCAATCCATCAAAATTAGTAGCAGCTTCATCGAATTTTTCCTGCTTATACAAAGCATCACCAAGATTGAAGTTTGCATCGAAAAGATCAGCTTCTTTGTTTATCGCCTTTCTGTATGATACTTCAGATTCTTCAAACTCCTTTTCGTGAAAATTCCTGTTGCCTTCACGTACATACTTTTTTCCCGACTGCCCGAAACCCATCGCACTTATAAATAACGCTATTATATATACTCCAATTCTTTTCATTTACTCATTTTATCATTCACTTATTTCTTCCTACTTACCTACTCAACTTACTCAACTACTCACCTTATTCAACTTTAGGCACTTTTAACTTTAGTTCACTTTAGGCACTTCTTATTGAAACAATTTAATATCCTTAAGATACTTATTTTTCCTTTCCAAAAGTATAAAATCAAATAAAATTAATATTAATGCCAACCCGATCATATATTGAAACTTTTCATCATATTCAGAATATATCCGTGTTTCCAATTCCTTCTTTTCAATAGAAGATATCCGGTCAAATAACATATTCAATCCCAACCGGTTATTAGTAGCACGAATATAACTTCCATTTCCGGCGTCTGTAATTTCCTGAAGTATTTTCTCGTTGAGTTTAGTCATGATAACATTTCCCTGCCTGTCTTTTCTGAAAGAACGCTGGTTGCCTGAATAAACAGGAATGGGTGTACCATTTGGTGTACCAACACCAATGGCATATATTACAATTCCTTTTTCGGCAGCTTCCCTGGCTAAAGGAACGGCATCATCATTATGATCTTCACCATCAGTAATAATAATAAGCGCTTTACTTATTTTATTATCAGGACTAAAAGAATTAATACCCAAGTCTATTGCAGAACCAATGGCAGTACCCTGTTTTGGAACAATCTGTGTATTAATGGATGAAAGGAACATTTTTACCGATGTATAATCGCTTGTTACGGGCATCTGAACATATGCATCACCGGCAAATACTATCAACCCAATTTTATCATCAGCCAGCTTTTCAACAAGTCGTGCAATTGCCTGTTTTGCTTTTTCAAGTCTGTTTGGATGAATATCTTCTGCAAGCATCGAATTAGAAACATCCAATGCAATTACTATTTCAATACCTTTCCTTTTAATTTCCTCAAGCTTTGAACCAAACTGCGGTCTTGCCATCCCAAGAATAATAAACACCAAAGCAAACAGAATAAAAAGGAATTTCACAACAGGACGATTTACTGATAAGAAAGGCATAAGCTGATTTAATATTTCAGGGTCACCAAATCGTTTTAAAGATCTCTTTCTGAACCTCCTGCCCATAATAAACACTAATAACAATACCGGTATCAGTACAAGTAAGTAAATGAATTCTATATTTTCAAAACGAAACATATAATTAAGTTAAAAGTAAAAAGTTGAAAGTAAGCGTTGAATTTTCCAAATTAACCTTATTTAAGGCAAACCTCTCAGCAATGTATTACGCACCAGTACTTCGATAAATAATAATACACCTGCTATTATTACAAAAAGGAGATATTCCTCGCTTTTTTTTCTAAATTCCTTAACATCTATTTTTGACTTTTCCAATTTATCAATTTCCTGGTAAATCTGCTTAAGCTGGTCATTATCTGTTGCTCTGAAATATTTACCATTAGTTATTTCAGCAATTTCCTTCAATACTTCCTCATCAATCTCAACTTTCATCTGTCTGTATTGCCTGCCATATTGGGTTTGCACAGGGTAAGGCGCCATTCCCCTTGACCCCACTCCTATTGTATAAACCCGGATATTGAATGATTGTGCAATTTCCGCAGCAGTAACAGGAGCAATTTCTCCCATATTATTCACACCGTCAGTCATGAGAATTATTACTTTACTTAAAGCTTTACTGTCTTTCAACCTGTTTATTGCAGTTGCCAATCCCATTCCAATAGCTGTTCCATCTTCAATCATTCCGGTTTGTATCTCACGCATCATATTAATAACAACTGCATGATCGGTTGTTAGCGGACACTGGGTAAAGCTTTCACCACTAAATACAACTAACCCAACTCTGTCATCACTCCTGCCTGAAATAAATTCTGTTGCAAGTTCTTTCGATGCTTCCAGGCGGTCGGGCTTAAAATCTCTTGCAAGCATACTACTTGAGATATCCAGTGACATAACAATGTCAATCCCTTCAGTAGAGATATCTTCCCACTTATCAACCGACTGTGGTCTTGCCAGTGCTATGATAAGCAAAGTAACCGCCAAAACTCTGAATCCGAAAATTATATGTTGTAAATAGTGCTTATAAGTATATGGTACATTTAAAAAACCATCCAAAGCAGACATTTTCATGCCTGCCCGATCACTTTTATTCTTCAGTACATACCAGGCAATTGCCGGGATAAGCAAAAAAAGCAGGTAAAGAAACCCGGGATTTAAAAACGATATTTTACTCATTCCGAACATAAAACAAATCTAATTTTCCAATTGTTTTGTACCATCATTAATTCCCTCTATTCCCTTTACCCCATCTAATCCCTCTATCCCTTCTACTCCCTTTTCTCCCTCTATTCCTTTCTTCTGATCATCCAACTCTTTTTGCCATATTTGTTTCGTTTCATTAACAAAAACATATGCATTAAGCAAGGCAGTTTCATTTTCATCAGGTAGTGGTTTTGCCTTTGCAAATTTCACCATATCAGCTGAAAACAGAAGTAATTTTAGCTGCGCAAGCTGTGTATTATTATTAAAACCATTCCTTACCAATGCCTCAATTATTTCATTACTGGTTTGCTCCATAGCACCTGTTTGAAATCTTCTTTCGATATACTTCCTGATAATACAAGTTAATTCAGAATGAAAAAGCTTTATTTTTCCTTTCTGCCATAACTTATTCTCTTTCAACTTATCCAGTTCTCTAAGAGCAATAACATGAGGAGGTTCCTCTGGTTTTCTTATTTTAAACAGCGGCTCCTGCTTTTTTCTTTTTTTGAAATAATAAACAAGGATAAATACTAATAGTCCAATCAATATTGCTCCAACAATCCATGGGAAAATTTCAGAAAATGTAATTGGCATTTTACCAGGTAATTTTATATCAAAGATTACATCACTAGAATCAGCAGGAGCAATATCAACTCTTGAAACATGCAGGAAAAGAGGCTGCGTTTCCCAGGTAGCTGAAAGACTGTCCTTGTTATATTGAAAAATGAATGGCGGAATATAATGATAACCACTATCGAAACATGAAATATTATAATTTCTTGTTATTTCAAGTCGCTTATTATCAAGTCGCAAAGTATCAGGAGAAGTACTGTTAATAATTTCAATACTCTCTGTAATTGTATCTGAAAACTCAGGAAAAAAAACATTTATGCTATCAGGTTGATTTATTATTAATGAAAGGTTCGTCTGGTCACCAATAAGTACATTAGTTGAATCGATTCTTGCTTCAACTTCAACCTCCTGCCCAAAAGATTCACCAGAAAACAAGAATAGCATCCCCAAAAAAGAAAATATTATTAATAATGTACTATTTATTTTATTTATTCTCAACATATCCCTCTATTCCCTTCTTCATCTTAATTTAAACAACTTTATCAAAGGCTTAACATAATCTTCATCTGTAGATATCATAGTTGTATCGACACCACATTTCGAGAATATTTCCAATGCCTTTTGATGTTTCTTATCCCACCAGTCGGCATACATATCTCTGACCCTTTTATTTGAAGTATCAATTATCTTTTCATACCCGGATTCAGCATCAATAAGTTTAAGCATACCAACATTGGGAATTCCGGTTTCCCGTTTATCATAAATTTCCAAAGCGGCAATATCATGTTTACTGCTGGCAATTCTCAAAGGCTTTTCAAAATCAGGAGCAATAAAATCTGAAAGGATAAAAGCAGTACACCGCTTTTTAATCACATTTGTAAGATACCGCAGAGGTTCAGAAAGGTCAGTATTTTTATTTTCCGGTTTAAAATTAATCAACTCCCTTATCACATGCAAAATATGCTTACGTCCTTTTTGCGGCGAAATATATTTTTCAACTTTATTCGTGAAAAATATTACACCTATTTTATCATTATTATGTATTGCCGAGAACGCAAGTACTGCTGCGATTTCTGTTATCATATTTTTTTTCAACATCGCCCGGCTACCGAATTCTCTTGAACCACTGGCATCGATTAGAAGCATAACCGTAAGCTCTCTTTCTTCTTCAAATATTTTTATGTAAGGATGATTAAAACGAGCAGTGACATTCCAATCGATACTTCTGATATCATCACCATACTGATATTCCCGAACTTCGCTAAACGCCATACCTCTACCCTTATAAGCACTATGGTATTCACCGGCAAAAATCTGCCTGGATAATCCCCTGGTCTTTATTTCAATTTTTCGTACTTTCTTTAACAGTTCAGTTGTTTCCACAAATATTGCTGGTTACTGGTTAACCTTTATTTCCCTGTTGTCTTCACCAGATACGTACAGCCGTACGTATCTACATTTTTCTTCTTGTAATTATTGTAAAATACCATTGTTCTTTTTTAAGAGTAACTGTGTATTTTTCATTATTCTTTTCCTCATTCCATATATTTTCATTTACCGGCTTATAATTCTCATTAAGCATTTTTAAAGTCTTTTTCAGTTCACTGTGATCGCACATCAACTTCGTATATTTACATGTATCATTTTCAGAGAGAAAAAATAAAAAAGTCTTTGTTCCTAACCTGTTTTCATACTTAAGATAATTGTAATACTCATTTTTCGTATCGTTATTCAGTCGGAATTCATTCTGAGTTTCCCTCATAATTTTTTTAATATCATCGCTGTGATACCCAATCAGATTCTGACTTTTACAAGCCCCTGACAATAAGATCAGAAATGATATTACAATAATCCTGTTCATACTTTGAACTGTTACGGCACTTCTACAGTATTAAGAATTTCAGTTACAATATCTACTGATGATACATTTTCGGCTTCCGCTTCATATGTAAGTCCAATCCTGTGACGAAGAACGTCATTACAAACTGCTCTGACATCTTCGGGTATCACATACCCCCTGCGTCTGATAAAGGCATAAGCTTTGGCAGCCATAGCAAGGTAAATGCTGGCTCTTGGTGATCCGCCGTAATTAACCATATTTTTAAATGCCGGTAGTTTATATTCTTCCGGATATCTCGTAGCAAAAACTATATCAAGGATATATTTTTCAATTTTTTCATCCATATATACATCCTTCACAACATCTCTGGCTTTCAAAATATCAGCAGGATCAAGAATAGTATTAGCAACCGGGAATACTTTTTCAAGGTTTTCCCTTATAATCAATTTTTCTTCATCTTTTTTAGGATAATCAATAACAACTTTAAGCATAAACCTGTCCACTTGAGCTTCTGGCAACGGATATGTACCTTCCTGTTCAATAGGATTCTGAGTTGCCAAAACAAGGAATGGTTCTTCAAGAGGATAGGTCTCAGTTCCTATTGTAACCTGTCTTTCCTGCATTGCTTCAAGAAGTGCACTTTGAACTTTAGCAGGTGAACGGTTAATTTCATCAGCAAGAATAAAATTGGAAAAAACAGGACCTTTTTTAACGATAAACTCCTCCTTTCTCTGGCTATATATCATAGTGCCAATTAAATCGGCTGGCAGCAGATCGGGAGTAAATTGTATTCTGTTAAATTTAGCCTCAACGGTTTTTGCTAATGTAGTAATTGCCAGAGTTTTAGCTAGTCCCGGCACACCTTCAAGAAGTATATGTCCGTCAGATAATAATCCAATTAAAAGTCCGTCCAGTAATTGTTTCTGCCCGATAATTACCTTACTCATCTCGGTTTTTATCATTTCAACGAAAGCACTCTCCTTTTCGATTCGCTCATTTAACTCTTTAATATTAATAGTATTGCTCATAGGTTATGTTTTTTTATTAGAATTTACAAATTTCATAAAAAATCCGGTACACTCGTGTTAAAAAAAGTTAAAATACTAAAAAAAATCCTCAGAAAATATTAATCTTGATATATAATTTAATATACAATCATGCAAAAGGGAAATCACTGCAGGTATTTCATTTACTTATCATACAATGGTACCAGATATCATGGCTGGCAGATACAACCAAATGCTCTAACAGTTCAGGAAACGCTGAATAATGCCCTGTCAAATTTGCTGCAGGAAAAAATTGAAACTGTTGGTGCCGGAAGGACTGACACCGGGGTTCATGCAAGCTTTTTTACAGCACATTTTGAGTCATTAAATAATAAACTTGATAAAGATGAGAAATGGGTTTATAAACTGAATGGCATTCTTCCGGATGATATTGTAATTAACAATATAAAAGGAGTATCCCCGGATTCCCATGCACGATTTGATGCACTAAGCAGAACTTATAAATACTATATCAGTAAAAAGAAAGATCCGTTCAAGCGCGAATTCTCTTATCTATTATTTGGTCAGCTTGATGTAGAAAAAATGAATAGAGCCTCACTCCTGCTTTATGACTACACTGATTTT
>JAGGXD010000252.1 GCA_021163295.1 Bacteroidales bacterium | reverse complement strand
TCGGATGGAATACTAAAAATAACAGCTCAGATGCCTCCTGTCTGTAATAAAGATGGCAAGAAAGTTATCCTGGAAACAGAGGAACAGGATGGTAGCTGGAAAAACGTTAGAGAATCAGTTATTGATGAATTTTCAAGAACCGCTACTATCAGAGTTGAAAACTGGGATTTTTCCTCAGATATCCCATATCGCCTGTCATATAAATTATATACAGAAAATAATGAGTTGGAAAACTTTTCCCGTGAAGGAATTATAAGAAAAGAGCCAAATGATAAAAATGAAATTGTTGTAGCCGCTTTTACAGGAAACAACGATCTTGGATTCCCTAATAAAGACCTGGTAAAAGCTATTAAGTTCCATGATCCCGATCTTCTGTTTTTCTCAGGGGATCAGATATACGAAGGAGTAGCCGGATTTGGTGTTCAACGTTCACCAATAAACAAAGCCATGCTTGATTACCTGCGAAAATGGTACCTCTATGGCTGGGCTTATGGTGATCTGCTCAGGGACATACCGGCAGTGAGTATCCCTGATGATCATGATGTATACCATGGAAATCTCTGGGGCGCAGGAGGTAAAGCAACACCACCGGAATTATCCGGAAGTCCCGCTCAGGATATGGGTGGATATAAAATGCCTGCTGAATGGGTAAAAATGGTAGAGAAAACCCAAACAAGTCACCTGCCTGATCCATTTGATCCAACACCGGTAAAACAAGGTATCGGCGTTTATTATACCGAACTTCAGTATGCAGGAATAAGTTTTGCCATTATTGAAGACAGAAAATTCAAGTCTGCACCCGGACCCTTATTGCCTGAAGCAGATGTTGATAATGGCTGGGCACAAAATCAAAACTGGAATGCAGCCACCTGTGGAGATGTCCCGGGTGCTGTTCTTCTGGGTCAGCGTCAGCTTGATTTTCTTGATTTGTGGGCACAGGATTGGTCCGGTCAAACCTGGATGAAAGTTGTTTTATCGCAAACAATTTTCGCCAATGTTGCCACGCTACCAAAAAGCGAACACCATGATCGCAATGTCCCAAGACTTCGTATCCTTAACGAAGGGGAATACCCTCCTGACGACAGACCTGTAGCAGATATGGATTCAGACGGGTGGCCTCAAACAGGAAGGAACAATGCAATTAAAGCAATGAGAAAAGGATTTGCTCTGCATATTGCCGGTGACCAGCACCTTGGAAGTACAATACAATACGGAATGGATCAATGGCATGACGGAGGTTTTGCACTTTGTGTCCCGGCAATATCCAATATCTGGCCACGACGGTGGTTCCCGGAAGAACCCGGAGAGAACACCAAACCTGATGCTCCAAAATATACAGGTGATTATTTGGATGGTTTTGGTAATAAAATATCAGTCTATGCTGTTTCAAACCCTGTTTTTACAGGGGAAAAACCATCTAATCTGTATGACCGTGCTACAGGATATGGGATAGTAAGGCTTAATAAAGATACCAGGGATATTACTTTAGAATGCTGGCCAAGATTTGTCGATCCGTCAAAAACGGGTGCAAAACAATATCATGGCTGGCCTGTAAAAATAAACCAACTTGATAATTTCGGAAAGGAAGCGGTTGCTTACCTTCCTGAGATTGTTGTCGAAGGAATAACCAATCCTGTTATCCAGGTGATTGATGAAACAAATAAAGAGATAGTTTATACATTACGGATAAATGGAAACCGGTTTCTGCCTAAAGTATTCAAAGAAGGAAAATATACAATTAAGGTAAGTGATCCTGATAAAGGGTTTGAAAAAGTTCTTAAGGGAGTTGCATCAGTAAGTAAAAATTCTGATGAACAAATAGTTCTTTCATGATTAGAATCATTATTAGATATATTTTACTTTAACCATTATTCTGATTTTTCATCTTTGCTCGCATGATCTCTGGGCTCACAATGGATAGTGGTTTCAATAAATGTTTCTTTAAATATCCTCTCTTCAATCTGCGTGGTGATCTCATGAGCATCATCCAGACTCATGTCTTTTGGTAACATTATATGGCAGGTTAATTCCTTATGATTTACATAATCGTGCAAACGAAAATTGTGCACATGAATATCCATTTCTGTAACTGAATCAGCAATTTTTTTTATTTTTTCCATAAGATCCGCATCAGCCTCTTCTCCAAGTAATGAACTGATTGCCTCCTGCATTATCTTATAACCACTATATAAAATCATCACTGATACAGCAAGACCAAGTACTCCATCTACCCACCAGTATAATCTGCCAAACAGAATACCAACAAGAATAACTAAAGACGAAATAGAATCAGTACGATGATGCCAGCCATCGGCTTTCATCGATTTGAAGCCTGTCTTCCTGCCAACCCAAAAAGCATACCTGGCAAGTGCTTCTTTCAGCACAACAGATACAATTGTAACAATAATTGCAACAATCCCGAAATCAGCTAGTTCATGATGCCTTAACTTTTCAATTGACCCTGTTACAAAATGAATTGCAACCCACCCTAAGAAAAACGCTATAAAAAGAGTTGAGATAAGCTCAGCTCTGCCATGACCAAAAGGGTGGTGCGTATCAGGCGGTTTTTTTGAAACCTTTATGCCAATAAGAACTATGACTGAGCTAACAGAATCGGTAAGCGTATGCCAGGCATCTGCAATAATTGCAACAGAGCCGGAAACAATACCAGCCCAGAATTTTAACCCAAAAAGCAGAACATTAACACCAATAGATATCCAGCCTTCAGAAAAAGCAAGCAGGTTTTTCTTTTTGTCAAAAGTTTTATTAATACTTTTTGCTGAATTTTTCTGCATAAGCATCAATTTCAGTGTCATTTAAATGAGCACCGGAACTAATAATTACCCTGTATCTAAAAGTTATTGATTGTCCGGCAGGAATGCTATAATTCAATTGCTCTTTCCCTTTTGTAAAATTGTTCCAACCAAATGGATTAGCAGCAAATAATCCGTATCCACGGGCATGCCAATAGGTTGGGTAACATGGATTCTTTGGATGATCACAAATAACCAAAGAAATTTTTTCATCACCTATATTTCCAAACAGATCCATCCATTTAGCACGTGTACCCCAGACACTTAATCCGGTTATCCCTTCACTACTCCTGTAATCTCCGGATATCCCTTCATTTGACATCTCTTTCACTTTCGTAGGATGCCCGTCGGCACTATAAAGGGTAATATCACCTTCCGAAGGCAATTCAAGCTGGCGGGCAACACGAATACCAAACATGCCTTCTTTGGTATCAGGCAACATTACTTCTTTATCGCCGGCTGTTAAAGTTGTAACCCGGTCAATAATCCGTATTGACCCTTTGGCTATAAAGTGATATTCTGTTTTTTCTGCCAGTAATTCCTTCCCTGATTTATCCGTCCAGCTTTCAACAGTAACAAAATAACCTTCACCAATACCTTCGGATAATTCATCAACCTTTAAGTGCTTAATCACTCCCCCATTATCATTCTGTTTTCCCAAACCCTTAGAACCGTTACCCCAAAAATCAGACCCATTAACGTCACCATAAGTCAACCACATACCCGTTTGGTGCGGATGGTCAGCTCGTTCACCGGTCTTAGGTTTAATTGGAAATCCGCGTGTAATTTCAGTGCCTGCTGAAGTGAACACCGGGTAAAGTATTGGTTTAAACACGTTATCAGGCCAGCAATATGATGTAAAAAGTGTCCCGTCAATCATCACATCTATCCTGTTATCAGAGGTTTTTTTTATGAACTCTATCTTTGAACCCTGATCATTTTGAACCTGTTTACATGGTTCTGTACCATTTGAAACTGTAAAGATTACAGCCAGTAATACAATCGAAATTATTTTTTTCATATCCTTATTCTTAAACATTATCCGGAACCACATAGGGCTTACGGTATCTGCGTGTCAACATTGTATCGGCTTCGGGATCGTTGGCAAACTTCTCATAATCACCCATAAATTTCAACTGACGTCCAGTTCGATAGGCTATATTAGCCAGGAGAGGAAGTGCAGTAGAATAAAAACCTTCCCGGATATCACAATGCAGGTCGCTGGAATTCCCTGACCGAATGGCATCAATAAAATTGGCATAATGTTCTGATCCACCCGGAGCAGCCAGATATGCAGAATCAGTTTGTTTCTCAACTACAGTTTCCGAGCTTTTAAATGGCTCTCTTTCCCTTTTACGGAAAGCTTTCCATTTTCCACCCTCAATTTCCATGTATCCTTCAGTACCATAAAACATATTACCTATACGTATTCCCAGGCTTGATTCATCATTAGAATACCGACCCCTGGTCTCAAACTCAAGCATTTTCCCATCACCATATTTAAACAGGGAGGATTGTGTGTTTGGTGTTTCCTGGGAACATTCGTCAGGATCAATACCATAGATATCACCAGTAGAATAAACCGAAACCGGATGCTCATTTTTATTAAGTCCCCAGCGGGCAATATCAAACTGGTGCGGACCCTGGTTTCCGGTATCCCCATTACCGGTATTCCAAAACCAGTGCCAGTTATAATGACCCTTCTTTTCATTATACTGCCGGTATGGTGCCGGACCTAACCAAAGATCGTAATGAAGAGTTGAGGGAGGATTACTGTCTTTCGATATACCAAATGAATCACGTGGCTTAATACAAAGTCCACGGGCCATATAAACATCGCCTATACCACCTTCATGCAGGAATTTTATCGCTTCCATAACATTACTTATCGATCGATTTTGGAATCCTACCTGAACACGAACATTATATTTACGGGATGCCTCAATCATCTTCCGCCCTTCAAAAATATTATGAGAACAAGGCTTTTCAACATAAACATGTTTGCCAGCCTGACAAGCCCGGATAGTTGCCAGTGCATGCCAATGGTTCGGCGTTGCAATTGAAACGGCATCAATCTCCTTGTCATCAAAAACTTTACGCATATCCCATTCAGTTAATGGTTTCTCTCCGGTTTCATCCAGAACAATTTTCACCCGTTCGGGAAATAATAGTTCATCAACATCACATATGATTTTCAACCGCACATTCCGGTTATCTTTTAATGTGCACCATTTGCCAATGTGTCCCTTGCCTTGTCCACGGATACCAATAACTGCCATATTAATACGTTCGTTTGAACCAATGATTGAAGCATAAGATTTAGAACTGAACCCCATGCCACCAATGGCAATCCCGGCAGTTCCTAATACGCTTTTCTTGATAAAATCTCTTCTTTTTGTCATTTTTATTGTTTTTTTAAATGTAAATAAATTATTGTTGCTTTTATCAACTGTAAGTTTTTAATCTGAATCCGAAATTAAGGATACACTAATATAATAATAGTTAACTATAAGTTGGTATCACATCATATTTAATTTTAGGTTTTATGGTCTTTCTTCAGATTCATTGCAAACGACAATGATTTGCCACGTCCCCGTATAAATGCAGATTGTCCGGTTGGCAGACCAGGATAAGATACCCTGTTAACATATTTTATTTTTGCGTTTTCTGGCAAATTAGTTTAACTAGTAGAGCGTTCTGTAAATAACATATCATATGGATTTTAAATCCTCCATTTTATATTTCCAACGAAATACTACAGGTTCCAGGTTTATTTCTTTAATCCCCTTATAAATCCTTTCCTCCAATTCTTTAATGCTTTCAACTCTTATTTGTTTTAAAAATGACCTGGATATCTTGCTGAAAAACATTTCTATCATATTTAACCATGAACCATGTTTGGGTGTAAATACAAATTCAAAACGACCTGGTTTTGTTAATAAATATTTTCTCGTCTCTTTTGAAACATGTGATGAATGATTATCTAATATTATTCTTATTTTCCAGTCATCAGGATATTCATTGTCCAGTATTTCAAGAAATTCTATAAATTCTTTACTCCTATGCCTCTTATTTACATACGGGATCACCTTCCCTGAGTGTAAGTCTATTCCTGCTAATAAGCTCAGTGTTCCCAACCGTTTGTATTCATAATCCCTCATCAGGGTTTTATACTTATTGGCAATAGGATGTAATTGTGGAGCAATATTTTTTATCGCCTGTATGCCAGGTTTCTCATCAAATGATATTGTGGTTTCTTTTTCCCGTTGTATTTTCCCTTCATTTATCAATGATATCTCTTTATATACCTGTAATACATTTGCCATTTTCATATCAAATTCGGGATCTCTTTTTTCCAGGTAATAACCAATTTTATGCGGTTTTATATTGCCTTTTGACAATATTCCGTTTAAAACACTCTTTCCTATTTTCTTTAAGCATTCATGACCGTTTTCAATGCAATTATTTTTCAAATGTTTTATTAACAGACTATATGTCCAAATTTCATTTGCATAACCTAAATCTTTTGGCGACATACAGGCAACAGATAATACCCAACTTTTTGCTTCATCAGTAATTGTTGGCTTTAAACCCCGGCCAGGTAAATCTTTTAAGGCAGCTTTTGCTCCATAAGCAATAGCTTTATCAATACATCTTTCTACTAATGGCCTATTCGTATTACATTCCTTTGCTATTGATGTTATTGTCTTGTCTTCCATATATTTTAATAATATGGTTGCCCTTATTACTTCTCTATGAGGAGCTGTTCTACTATTAGAAATAATAAGCAATTCCGTTTTTTCTTTATCAGAAATTGATAATTTTGATCTTTGAGTTCTTCTCATAATGGTTTTTGCTCAAAGATACAAATTATTTTATAAATATGCAATACTATTTTAAGAACGCTCTACTAGTCCGGTTTCTTGGCTTTGATGTTGAAAATCCCCTGGTTAAATCTGAGATGAGCCAGATACTTTCTGTGAAACCAACCCTTGATAATCAGTTTGATCCAATGGTAGACAACCTATTAGGA
>JAGGXD010000220.1 GCA_021163295.1 Bacteroidales bacterium | reverse complement strand
GTTATATCTTTGTTACAATTGTTACACTTTTTTCAGAAACTTTTAGTTTTCCAGAGAAAAAAAATAAAAAATTCTCATTCGGTTTTCATTCGGTTTTTATAAATTTTTATAACAAATGTGCTAAATTTTCATAAAATAAGAAGTAAAAAATTTGCATATTATATTGCTATTTATTATATTTAGCCAAAATCAAAATTATGACAACCAACACAATCACTTTACCTAAGGATAAAGCATATCTAATTAGCTTTATTTCAGTAGTATTAAAGAAAGAAGGCAAGTCAAATATTATACTTGCAAATAATTTTCATGCGTTAATAAAATCATTAGTTCGCAAACCTCCGGCAGATTTTCTCCCACAAAAAAACAAGAAAATACAGAATGAATTTCAGGTAGAACTACCTAACTGGAGTGATGTGGATATAAATTACAATTTCTATTTATCAAAAAGTTCTCAAAACATCATAGTCAGCTGGCTTTATATGGAATTTTGGCGAATATTCGATATCCACATGTCCGAATTATACAATAAAGTAGAATTTAAACATGCTGTTTATTTTTTTATTGAAATCTATAATTTGCCTGATACAAAATATTGGATGTTGGAACGTCGAGACCGTCGAAAAAGAAAAAATTTAATACCAAAAAAAACTAAAATTATTTCATCTGTATTCAGTAGCCATTTGTCCGTTGTGTGTCCGTTAGTGTCCTTAATTGTCCTATTTTGTCCATTTTAATTATAAATCATTAAAAATCAATACTATGCCAAAATACACTTGTAAAAATGTAGAATACATATTTGCTCATCAGTGCGAAGTTGATGGTTCTGGAAATGTTGTTCCAAAATCTGGCGAAACTTATAAAGAACTCAATTCTCGTAATAAAGTTGAGTTTTCTGAAAATGCTAAAAATAAAGATGGAAACATCTTTTATGAGCAATCATTAAAAATGCTTATTTATTTTAATGATATAAATATTGTTAAAGAATTAAGCAATTCTCATCTAATATTACGTCTTACAGACTTAAATGGAAATGTATTTATTTGGGGAGCTTTAATGCCTTATAATATAGTTCAAGTTAATATTGATACTATTGATAATACGGCAGAGCTTGACTTTTTTAGAGACGCAACTCAGCCCGAATACTCATAATATTTTCGTCCTTTTTATTCACACCTTATTTATACTCTTTTGCGTAAATCTAATTTTTACGCATGAAAGTATCACCTACACTCGCCTCAATTTTACACTCAATTTGGGCTTTAGATAGCAAATATGTGCTATCTTGGTATCCGCAAGTCAATAACTGGCTTAACGGAGTTGTTGAAATTGACGAATCTCAAAAAATCTCACCTTTTTCGTTTACAATTGCAAATGAAAATTCAGAAAGCGAAGACATTGAAGATGTTTCTGATGCTCCAAAAAATTCAGTAGCTGTTTTTAATATTGAAGGTCCTATGACTGCCAAAGGTGATTGGTGCAGTTATGGAACTGAATATATTTCAAAACAAATCAAAAAAGCTATTGATAACACCAACATAGTCGGTTGTGTAATTCGATATGATACTGGTGGTGGAACTACCGATTCTGTTGTTCCATTGATTGAAATATTTGATTATGCCAAACAAGCTGGTAAACCAACAGTAGCACACGTAAAAACAGCTTTGAGTGCGGGTTATTGGTCTGCTTGCAATAATGATTCTGTAATTGCAGCTCACGACATGGCTGAATTTGGTTCAGTAGGTGTATTTGTCAGATTTCCAAATCTTGATAAATATTACAAATCGCAAGGTTTAGAATATATTGAAATTTACGCTCCTGAAAGCGACTATAAAAATCAACCTTATCTGCAAGCCCTCGAAGGTAAAGTTAAGTTAATGCAAACTGATGTTCTTTCGCCTCATGCACAAAAATTTCAATCGGTTGTGAAAGAAGCCAGAGGAACAAAGTTAGTTCTTTCAACTCCCGGACTTATTTCAGGTAAAGTATTTTTTGCAAAAGATGCTATTGAAAATGGACTTGCCGATGAAATAGGCAATTTGCAGTCTGCTGTAAATAGAGTCTATGAATTATCTTCTAATAATCCTATATCAAAACTAACTGCTTCAAACAAATCAATTTATAATTCTAATCCTATAATCATAAATACTATGGACAAAAAACAAATTCCGGCACTTTTATTTGTGCTTGGTTATGATAATTTGGAGATAAAAGATAAGGTAGCTTTTATGTCTAAAGAAGATGTTACAAAATTACAAAATTATTCGCAAGAAAAATTTGGTAAAAACATCAATTTCACAAATGCTACTTTTGAAGAAGATGGTTCTGTTAACATTTCAGATGCAGGTTTATTGAGCTTAAATTCTGATTTCACTAATGCTCTTTTAGAAGCTAATTCTAATTTATCAACAAAAGAAGCAAGCAAAATTGAAGCATTAGAAAAAAAACATGCTGAAAAAATTGCAGCGGAAAAAATAACAAAGCAAAACGAAGTTGCAGAGCTACAAGCTCAAATTGACAAACTTGCTGATGAGCCAGAAAATGCAGAACTTGTTCAAAAAATTGGCGAAGCTATTTCCGATAAATTTTCAGCACCAGCCAAAGGTTTAAATGTTGTTGATGATTTGCATCCTTGGAATCAAGCAGCTCTTGAACGTGCAAATGGCAATAATAAGCGTGCAAGCTATCTTATTGCTACTGGTTTAACAAAATCAGCACTTTCGGTATTTCAACAAGAATTGATTGTTCATGGTTCTACGAACATGAATATTGACCAAATGAATGATGTTTTTGGAGAATTTCACAGACAGGTTGCACCTGAAATAAAAGATATGATGGTTGTTGCTGGTGAAATAAGCTCATTATTTCCTTGGCGATCAACGGGAATTAAAGATGAACTTTCATCTTTATCTGTTTATGTCAAAAACTTTTTGCAACCTCGTAACAGCGAATGGGCTGAAAAAGGAGGCTTCGAAATTCAAGCCGATTTAATTAAAGTGAAAAACTGGCAAGTATCGCACAGATATACTGCTGCTGAAATGTGGCAATTTATTGAAAGTTGGCTCGCTGAAAAGACTATTGGAACGGACCCGTTCCAAGAAAGTCTTGTATCATGGTTTACTACTAAAATGTTTTTCCAAATGTGGAACATTGAGCGTCCAGTTAATGCTATAAGAGGCGTTTATAAAACACCTGTTGCTGGAACAGCTGGAAAATCTATCAATTCAATGGATGGTTTATTTATCAATTTAATCCGTTTAATGGCTGATAATAGAATTTTACCTTACAAAGTTGGTAAAGGAACTCATATTCATCTTATTGACGGCGAAGTAAATCGAAATCATGTGTATTACAAAATACAAGACATGATTAAACGTATTCCTCGTGATTTACGAGATGCTTTCAACTGGAATGTTTATATTAGTAAAGAAGATTATCGCCAGTGTGAAATTTTCATAAAACAAGTAATTGCATCTGATGCGAACTTCAAAGAGCAAGAGGCAGCTGAAAATTTTGCTAATTTCACAAGAAAAGCTGTTCCGCATTGGCAAGATGGTTTAATTGTAATTACACAGCCTGGTAATATCTTACAAGGTTATCGCGAAAAAGCTGATGACAATCGCGTTTATTTTGATAAAGAAAAACGTGATACCATTGTATTCATGGATGGTGCGTATATAATTTCTCCAACAGTTTCAGGAAAAAAATACGAAACTTATGATGAATTACTTGCATCAGAAGGTCTATATCAACGAGTTTTCACAAATGCTGAGTTTGGACCATTCACTCCTATAGAAATTGATGCTGATGATACCAGCCCATCTATTGCATTGCATAACGTCCTTATTACACAAGCTAATACGGGTGCAACTGTTATTACAACAATAGACGACGCAAATATCGGTGATACAATTTACATACTTGGAGGTTCGAACACAAATCCAAGTTCAATTGACGATGCTAATGTGAATTTCATTGGTTTGTCTGCTGATATTACATTTGATTCTGGTGTTGTTGCTAAATTTATCAAGACAGAAGCAACAAAATTCACACTTGTTGCACTTTACCAAGAAACTTCGGTAGGAGCTATTCAGTTTGATGCTGATGATGTAACTCCAGACGTTTCGCAAGGACAGTTATTTATTACTAATCCTGATAATACAACTGGAAATAAAGATATTACTGACTTTGCAGGTGCTACTGTTGGAGTTCCGTTTAAAGTTCTTGGAGGTGGTGGAAGTTTCCCAAGCGAAATTACAAAAGCCGCGAAATTCGCATATATATCTGCTACTTGGATAGGAGATGAAGGCAAAGAAATATTACTTCAAAAACGACCTGATGGGTTGTTTGTCGAAGTGATTGAATAATTTTAAAACCCAAAAAGGAAAATTCAGATTGAAATATATCTGAATTTTCAGAACTACGAGAAAAAGAACTCAGGTTGAGATATATATGAGTTCTTATATAAAATATTATTAATTAAACATTTAAAATTTATCATAATGAAAAATATATTTTTTAAACAACTTTTTCCTTTATTTGCATTTTTCTATTCCATTGGATTCGCAAATATGAAAAAATCTTTTTTCGACCCGGATTCTTTGGGCGGACTTTCTGCTTCGTCTAAAAGCGGCGGAGGAAGTAATTCAATTTTGCAATTTATAGCAAAAGAAGATTGCGAAATTGTTCCAACACCTGATGTGGATAATCCACAATACACAAGTAACGACTTTGTGCCTAAAGCTGGTAAACAATGGATCCCGATTTTTACGGATAATCTAAAAACAAATAACAAAGAAGAGCAAGGTGATAATAGATTTGCAAGTGCATTTATTTCAACTTGCGAATTTTTCATTCCTGGTGATAATGATTTTGTCAGGCAGGCTATTAATGAAGGTGTATTCGTTAAAGAAGGTTATCTTCTCGTTACGAATTGTGCAGATATGGACACTATTCTGTTTGGAAAAGGAAAATGTTTTGCCGGAACTTTCAAAATATCCTACGAATCGGGCATGAAATCTACTGACGAAAAAGGCTGGACATTTACATTTACGGTTGAGCAAGATGGTGTTAATACGAAGTATAAAGGCGTTGGTTCAGCAAGCCAAGAATATTCGATTGCCGTTGATGATACTACTCCTGATGTTAGCACAGGAACAGGAATATATATTTTGCATGAGAATACCGGAGCAAATGAAATAACTGCCCTTGATAATGCTGTGCAAGGTAGTTTGATTACTTTGAAATGGAACTCGACAACTAACCACTCTACAATTACAGATGGAACAACATTTCAGCTTGCAGGAGCTTTTACGCCAGCAACTGGAGCAATTCTCGTATTGCAAGCAACAACAACTGGAACATTTGCAGAACGTTATCGCATGATTCCTTAAAGAACTTAATTTTGGTTTTCATATACCTAAAAGCCTTACCTGAAAAGGTTTGGCTTTTTTTATTAATTATTATTAATCTAAAATATCATGTCATATAAAAAAGTAATATTAAAACAAATAGCAGAATGGAAAGGATTAGAGAAGGCTTATTTTCAGGGAATTGATATCCTTAAAAAAAATAATAGAATTTCCGAAATTGAACTGAAACAACTTAAAGCCGGCAGAAATTGCCACAATGACGATTTAATTGTTTTCAAGATGAAAGAATTGCGTAAAGAATTTGACGTAAAAACTGAAATAGAAGCACTAAAAAAGCTTGAGGATATGAAAAAAAATGAGTTGATAGAAATTGCCAAAAAGTTTTCTGATGCTATAAAAAAACCTTATAATATTTCGAAAAAAGATTTAATTGAAAAAATTCAATCATTATCATGAAAAATTCTGAAAAAATTTACGAAGAAATTTTATCCTGGTTTAATTCCGGTCAAAAAATACCTTTGGGTTTGAAAATCCATGCGAAATACTCTAAAAATTACAGCAATATAAAACTACTTGCTTTTAAACCAATAAATAGAAAAAAATTATTGCCTATATTTTTGAAGGAGCTTTTAGATGCACATAAGCCAGCCAATGTTACTGTTTTTATAACGAAAGAAGCCAAGCCTGATAAAAAGCTCGTTTACAAACAATCTATTCAGGAGCGATTACAAAAAGAATTTCCTAAGATTATTTTCAAAAAACTTCCAGAAAGTTTAAAATTATTAGTTTTTGAACGATACGATGCTTGGGAACAGTCAAAAATACAATATCAAGCTCAACATAATGCCGAAACAGATAACGAACGCTTTATTGCTGCAAAATTAACAGAAAAAGCAATGCAATTGAATTGGCAAATTTGGGACGAATTAAATTATTGGCATAAACATAAGACTATACTTGGTAAACATCATAAATTCAAAGAAGATAAGTTTCAAACTTGGTTAAAGGAACAAGAGCGAAAATCGCCAGAAGAATACACAAAAGAATTTGCCAAACTACGAGCAAAAGCTCGTAATAATCTGCATGACTATAATAGAAAAGCTGAAAAGCAACCGCTTACTGACAAACAACAGGCAAAATACGATTTGTGGATATATAAACATGACCTTATATCTATAAAGCTCAAAGAACCGGCATGGAAAGTATAAAACCGTTATTTTCAACAAAAGATGTTTGCAAAACTAAAAATAATAATATTGAATTGCTTAATAAAGGTATTGTTACTAATGATTCGCAACATGAATTCTATCTTGTTGAAAGTTATAAAGAGTTTGCAAAACGTCTTACAAAATTAGAAATCAATAATCAATATACTTTTGTGAGCTTTGGACAATGGAGCTTAAAACATGTTGTTTTTCATATAATTAAGTTAATTGGCAAAGCAGAAATTTACTCCACAACTTACGGACTTGGTCCTGCATCGGCACGTGGAATTGTTTCCGGGTTAAATTCCGGATTAATTAAAAGTTTTAATTTTCTATATGATAATAAAATTAAATCGTATAAATTTGAATCACATGATATTTGTGTTTCTAATTTTCCTGTTAAAATCGCAAGCATTCATGCTAAAGTTACGGTTTTACTCAGCGATAAATTTGGTATTACGGTTACCGGTTCTGCTAATTGGTCAGATAGTAATAACAAAATCGAAATTAATACAATTTCAACGAATGCTAATTTGGCTAATTTTCATAAGAGATGGATATTAAGCTCTATGCAAGTAGAATCATCAGAACCAAAGCAAATTTACAATGAAATCAAACACAAAATATAGCAAAGGAGTTCTTGATGATATAATGCTTGATGCAATGTACGGGTTTTCTTTATCCGAAATTGCATCAAGATTAAATATTAATTATGATGAATTTCTTGCTGATTACAATAACATTGATATGCCTATTAAACAATTCTACGAATATGGTAGAATTAAAGGTAAAACCGAAACTGATAACATATTTTTTAATCTTGCTAAAAATGGCAGTGCAACAGCCAAACAAATTTACGACAATAAAATGCTTGACGCTGACTTAAGCAATGCTTTTAAAAAAATCTTTGACGCATGAATCTACTAACCATCCAAAATAATGAGTATCAAATGATGCTTAATTTTTTTCAGAATGGCGGAACTGTTGATAATATGCCACCAGAACTCCTCCGGGTTCGTCGTATATGGAAACGAGCTGATGAGCTTTTTCGTAAATATCCATATTATGCAAACGAAAAACTTGCTAATCAACTAATTTCAGATTTGCCAGAATATGACCTTGCTTTATCTACTGCAAAAAAACATATTACTTATGCAAAAAAATACTTCGATTTTGTTGAAACTGAAAGTCCTGAAACTCACAGACGAGTTTTAACAACAATTGCTTATAAGCAAATCGCAATTTTAGAAGAATTGCAATTAAAACAACCTCAAAAAGCAGCTCATATATCAAAAATGATGGAAAATTGGAGCAATAGAATATCGTCAATTAATCATTTATACGATGAAAATAAAGAAACAGAACAACAACACGGCGACATCACAATTATTATTTCCGATAATGAATTGGATTTTCCTGATTTGCCTAAAATTTCGGATAAAGAACTTTATACAATTATCGAAGATATGACTGATGTTGTTGATATTACAACAGCAGAAAAACAAAAATTAATAGATAAAGATGTCAAGGGTAAAATCGTATAAAAAGCTGTATTTCACTAATTCACAGAAAAGATTATTTCTAATCAGCCCACATTGGTATGTGGGTATTTTTTCTCGTGGAACAGGAAAAACTACAAATATGCAAGCTGTGCGTTCTTTTTTAACAGCAAAAAATATTCCAGGAGGATTATCTGTATTCTATAATGCAACCTATATCGGAGCACAGCAGAGAACTGTTGCAAACACTATTGCAGGCTGGAAAAAATTAGGTCTCGTTGAAGGTCAGGACTATGTTAGAAATATTCGCCCACCAAAATCATTTTCCGATAATCCAGATTACGATCCTACGGTTTGGAAAAATATAATTACTTTCCGAAATGGTCATATTTTCGTAATTGGATCAAACGACAGTCCCGGACTTGTAAACTCACTCACAATTAACGGAGGTATCTTTGTTGATGAATGCCGATTCATCAACGAACCTCTAATGCGTCAAGATTTATATCCGGCTATTCGTGGCGAAGACAAATTTGGCAAATACAACCCATTTTTTAAATCAAGGACATATACAAGTGATATGCCATTCATTCACGATGAATCTGATTGGTTATTTGACTTTGAAAAATTGATGAACAAAGAGCAAATAATATTAATTGCTCAAGCCTCAGTTAAGGTTGAAAAAGTTAAAAATAAAATCGTAAAACATCAAAAATTATATCAACAGGCTCAAAAATATGATATTAAGAATAAATATCTTAATAAAATCAATTCGCTGAATAGAACTCTACAAAAAAAACAATTCGCTTTAAATAAAATCCGTATGGCATATTTGGGCAAAAAAGGTTCTGTATATTACGATACAGGTAGTTTTCTTGCTAATATTGCCATTCTTAAAAAGGAATATTTCTTTGATAATGTAGATATTCGTAATCAACTCGTAGCAAAAACATCATTTCTCAATATTCGCCCACAAGAGGTTGAAAATAAGTTTTATTCACAAATAAGTTCAAAACACTTTATAATAGGGCATTTTGATAACTATAAGATACAAGAGTTTGGTATAGCAGATGTAGAGAGTAAATCGCCATTACTTGCTAAGCATATACTTGACTATGACCCTAACAAGCCTATTGATGTAGAGTTTGACTATGGAGATATGTGCAGCTGCTCTATATCGCAAACGTTTGGTAGAGAGGAGCGTTATATAGCCAGCTTTGAGGTGCTCCTCCCTTTCCATATAGACGACCTAATAGATATTATTAACGACTTCCTTACGCATCACGTGCATAAGGTCATACACGTATATAAGGACCCGTCTGGTAATTACCAGAAGAATAGGAAGAAGCAGGTATATGGTGAACAAACGATACAGAAGCTTAAAGCTCTCGGTTGGTTCACAATAGACAAATGCCCTGTTGGCTCTATCAATCCAAGCCATGATGCTAAGCATACATTAATCAACGCTATACTACGAGAGACTAACTCACGTATGCCTCTCATACGCATCATACGAGAGACTAATAAGCAGTTAGAGAACTCTCTCAACAAAGCTCCACGTATCATCAAGTTCAATAGAGATGGTGTAAAGCAGATACTCAAAGACAAATCATCAGAGAAGCTGCTTAAGTTAGAAGATAAGCCACTCAACTCAACCGACCACTCCGACCACTTCGATATAAAGCTGTGGCATAAGTATAATCATCTACTACCCTATCCTAATCTATTTACATAAAGGTAATTAATTCAATAGATAATAATAGGAACTCACTATCAAATGAATTAATTAAAGGCTTATTCAGATGCCTATTACTGTGATGAAATAATCAGGAATATTTTTTCATCACAGTAATAGGTATCAGAATAGGCTTATTTGGGTGCAAAAGTCCTATTCGTTTGACGATTCTCAAGGTGTGCTACGCACTTGTTATTATGATTGCGATTTCTCTGCAAACGTGCATGAACTCAACGAAATCGGATATTTGCATTTTTTCACTAATGATATACAGGCCGACACGCCCGAAACTGTATATC
>JAGGXD010000045.1 GCA_021163295.1 Bacteroidales bacterium | reverse complement strand
TATTTGTTTAACCAAAATTACTAAAAAATGAAAACTTTATATCAAAACACAAAGCAAACAGGAAATTACATGATATTTCTTGTAATACTTATGATAACAGGAATATTTAATGGCTATTCCCAGGGTATTGTCTCGCCCGGAATAAAGTCTCCGGAAAAAAGAAACCAGTCACCCTATTTTTTTGTTCAAAGTGAAGATACTGAAACAGACCGGTTACCTCTGAAAAAAACTTCTGTAAATGTAAATATCGCAGGAGTTATAGCTGATGTAGTCATTAACCAGGTTTACCGGAACACAGGGGAAAATACTCTTGAGGCAATTTATGTTTTTCCCGCTTCAACCAGGTCGGCAGTTTATTCAATGAAAATGAAAATTGGTGAAAGGGAGATAGTTGCCGTTATACAGGAAAGTGAAAAAGCAAGGCGGAATTATGAAGCAGCTAAAGCCAACGGACAAACAGCATCACTGCTGGAGCAGGAAAGACCCAATGTTTTTATGATGAGCGTGGCAAATATCCTTCCCGGTGATGTTATTGAGGTAGAAATGAAATATACCGAATTGCTAATACCGGAATCTGCAATATATGAATTCGTTTTCCCAACCGTGGTTGGTCCGAGGTATGCAGGAGATTCAGACCGTACCAATCCGCAGAAGGACAATTGGGTAGCCAATCCATACCTTAAAAAAGGCAAATCGCCCAATTATTCATTCGATATTGAAGTAAATATTTCAGCAGGATTACCAATACAGTACTTATCCTCCCTCTCGCATGATGTAGCAATAACTTACCAGGGTAAAAATAAAGCGAGAATTGGACTTAAGGACCCGGAAACATTCCAGGGTAATAAAGATTTTATTCTTGATTACCGTCTGTCAGGTGACAGAATTGAATCAGGACTATTATTATATGAAGGAGAAAAGGAGAATTTTTTTCTTGCAATGGTACAACCGCCAAAACGGGTTCTAAGGAAAGAAATACCTCCGCGTGAATTTATTTTTATTGTTGATGTTTCCGGCTCAATGCACGGATTCCCATTGGATGTTTCCAAACAACTGATGAAAAATCTGCTTAACGACCTCAGACCAAATGACAGGTTTAATGTCTTGCTTTTTGCCGGTTGTTCAAACCTCTTTTCTAACGAACCAGTAGTGGCAACAGAGGAAAATATCGTTAATGCTATTTATTTTATTAACAAGCAATCAGGCGGTGGTGGTACAGAATTACTCTCTGCCATGAAAAAGGCAATGACCCTGCCACAAACCGAAGGTTATTCCAGGAGTTTTGTTATTGCAACTGACGGATATATCCGTGTTGAGAAAGAAACTTTTGATTTTATGAACAGGAACCTGGGTGAGGCAAACTTTTTCACTTTTGGTATCGGCTCTTCAGTAAACAGGTATCTTATTGAAGGAATGGCACATATTGGAAGAGGCAAACCTTTTGTTGTTATAAATGAAAAAGAAGCTAAGAAAAAAGCTGCAGGATTCAGAAAATATGTGTCAACCCCTGTATTAACTAATATTGAAGTATCATTCAATGGTTTTAAAGCTTACGATATTGAACCTCTTAACGTACCCGATCTGCTGGCTGAAAGACCTGTTGTTTTGTTCGGAAAATGGAAAGGATCACCAACGGGGTTTATTGAAGTAAAAGGGATATCCGGGGGGAAGAAGTATAATAAAACTCTGAAAGTAAGTTCAACAAATTCATCAGATAAAAACTCAGCTATCAGATATCTGTGGGCAAGAGAAAGGATCAGGTTGCTGGACGATTATCAGCAGGTATCGGGTTCAGGCAGTGAGATAAAAGAAAAGGTCACAGCGCTTGGTTTAGAATATAATCTTCTAACCAAATACACCTCTTTTATAGCACTGGATTCTGAAATAAGGAATGAGAACGGACAGATAACTACAATAAAACAACCTTTGCCACTTCCTGATGGAGTTAGTAATTATGCAATTGGAGGAATAGCTCAGAAATCGGTGATGTTTTCAAGAGGATCATCAAAAACAAAAAGATATAACCAGGCTATAAAGATTTCGGGTGAAGCAATGGAAGTTGAAGATGAAATGGTTTATGCACCGGCTGTTGAAATAAGGCCGGAATATAAAGGCGGGGTGAATGAATTATACGCATTTTTCAAAAAGAATCTTGTTTTCCCCGAATCACTTAAAAAAGCAGGGATCAAAGGTGTTGTTTTTGTTCAGTTCATTGTAGATAAATACGGTAATGTTAAAGAGATTGAAGTTATAAAAAGGTTACATCCTGATGCAGACCGTGAGGCAATAAGGTTAATTAAGCTGACAAACGGAAAATGGAAACCCGGAACACGGGATGGTAAAGCCGTAGAGATGCAGATGATCATTCCTGTTAAGTTTTAATTAATTTTCTTACCCGCCCTGGTGGTTAAAAACTACCGGGCGGTTTTTTTATTCATTATAATAAATATTTGCCTGAAATATATTAACTTGTCCGGAGTTTAAAATCAATCCTATACTATTATGAACATTTCATATTCTGATCCCCTGATAAATGGCTGGGCACGGATGAAAAAGATCCTTTTCAGCCCTTTTGACCTGAACAAATGGTTTATGATCGGCTTCACTGCTTTCCTGGCAAGCCTGGCAGATTGTCATGGAGGCAACGGAGGCGGAAGCAATAATAACATCCGTAGAGGTGTCGATATTGGCGATATTGCTGAATTTCCTACTACTGCATGGAATTGGTTTTTAGATCATACCTGGTGGGCTACACTGATTGTATTTGGCGTATTCGTTATTTTTGTCCTGGTTTTGCTTTTCAACTGGTTAAGTTCCAGGGGAAAGTTTATGTTCCTTGATAATGTCGTCCACAACCGGGCGTTGGTGAGCCAGCCCTGGAAAGAGTTTAAGAAACATGGAAATTCAGTTTTCCTCTGGCGGTTAGTTTTCGGATTAATCTGCCTTGCAATCTTTAGCTTTATTGTTTTCATCTTCTTCTCTTTTATGATGAGCCTCCATCTCGGTAATTATCCTCTCTCTGCTAAAATACCGGCAATTATCGGAATGGCACTGTTGTTTCTTACATTTTTGATCTTATCAGGATACATCAATTTATTCCTGTTTGATTTTGTAGTGCCTATTATGTACAAGGAAAACATCACAGCTACTAAAGCCTGGGGGAAATTTCTGACCCTGTTATCAAGACATTTTGGATATTTTTTAGTTTATGGGTTATTTATTTTTCTCCTCACAATAGTTTTAATCATTTTGATTATTACTGCCGGATTGCTAACCTGCTGTATCGGATTCCTTTTTATTATCATTCCTTATATCAGCTCAGTAGTCCTGCTTCCTGTTTCAGTTACATACAGGTCTTTAAGCCTTGAATTCCTGGAACAGTTCGGTCCTGATTATAAAATATTCCGGGATATA
>JAGGXD010000211.1 GCA_021163295.1 Bacteroidales bacterium | reverse complement strand
GCTGGGTTCAGAACGTCGTGAGACAGTTCGGTCCCTATCTGTTGTGGGCGTTGGAGATTTGAGAGGACCTGACACTAGTACGAGAGGACCGTGTTGGACAGACCTCTGGTGTACCTGTTGTGGCGCCAGCCGCATCGCAGGGTAGCTATGTCTGGAAGAGATAAGTGCTGAAAGCATCTAAGCACGAAGCTCGCCTCAAGATGAGATCTCCTTTAAGGGTCGTTAAAGACTATGACGTTGATAGGCTGTAGGTGTAAAGGCAGTAATGTCAAAGCCAAGCAGTACTAATTACCCGTAAACTTTTTTCTGCCGATTGTTTCTGACTTTCTTTCAGCATGTTTTTATAATATTTATGATCTTAAGGTGATTATAGCAATGGGGATCCACCTCTTACCTTTCCGAACAGAGAAGTTAAGCCCGTTAGCGCCGATGGTACTGCGAAAGTGGTAGAGTAGGTCATCGCCAACTTTTTTTTCAAAACCCCGGTTTATACCGGGGTTTTTTGTTACTACATCTCCTGAAATCAATAATGATTATCCCTTTTTTATCTATCTTTGCTAGTTATGAAGAAAATTGTTTTCAGTTTCTGTATTCTCTCTCTTGGTGCAATAGCTAATGCTTCATGTTTTTTGCCTGATACAGTTCCGGAAACTATGTATACATGGCAACTTGATGATGATTTTTATGGGATATCACCAGTGGATCTGGATACAATGTTGAAAAAATTTCAGGTATATAAACCTAATTATTACCTGAATCCACTGCATTCTGATATGGGAAACCTTGCCCTGGCATCACTTCCTGATAATTATTTCAAACGAATTTATGATGATAAAACATTCTTCTTCAAGCATTATCTTCCATTTATCCATTATCCGAATAAACAAACATATTTTAATACGAAAAAACCATTTACCGAACTGAAATATACTACCGGTGGACAAAAAAGAGTCCTTGAGCAATCCCTAAAAATTTTACATACTCAAAATATTAACGAGAAATTAAATGCGGGAATTGAGTATAAACTTTTTGGAAGTGAAGGGCAGTATGCTAACCAGAAATCATCTGTAAAAGCGTTAGCTCTGTTTACAAGTTACACTTCAGATAAATATTCATTGCACGCTAATTTTGATATTAACAATATTCTGATAAATGAAAACGGTGGTATTATTAATGACGAGGACCTTGGAAATATGGAGACTCTTGATATTCCTGTTAACCTCGGGACTATAAATTCTGCTGTATCATCTGTTAAAAACAAAACATTTATGTTGTCACACGGTATATTATTAGGTGGCGGGAAAAGTGATACATCCCGTATTGTTGATTCAACCGCCGTAGAAATTGATAAACCGAAAGGGCTGGGATTACGGGGTAAGTTATCACATGTGATGTTTTTCCAGAAGGATGCAAAAAAATATATTGATAAAAGTCCAACGTCGGGTTTCTACAGAGATATTTATTCTGACTCAACCAATACAATTGATTCTTTGTATGCCAGAACATTGTCAAATACTTTAAGGTTTGATTTTCAGAGCGATCCGGACAGGAAAATTGCATTTGGTGGAGGTGTTGCTGCTACAATTGAGATAGATAAATATAGTAACTTGCTGGCAGGAGATACTATTTACCACGATGATGAATATTCGAATAAAAGCCTGTCAGGGTACATTTTCAACGACCTGGGGGAAAAATTTAACTGGAGAGTAAAAGCCAGAAATTACTATTCGGGATACAAAGCAGGAGATTTTCTGCTTGACGGATCAATCAATAAATCATTCTCTGCAAAGAAAGGATTATCCACACTTGTTCTTGCCGGTAAGTTTGAGAGCAGAAGACCTGCCTATTGGCTGAATTCTTATCATTCAAATAATTTTGTCTGGGAAAATGATTTTGATAATGTTATTGAAACAAATATATCAGCAAGATACTTTCATCAGGAACGATTTCTTGACGTTTCTTTTAATTATGTGCTTATCGATGATTATACCTATTTTGACACGTTAGCCCATCCTGCACAAATAAACGGTCTGGCTTCAATACTCTCATTATATGTTAGTAAAGAATTCCATCTGGGGAAATTTCATTTCCTGAATAAAGTGCTTTTTCAACAAACTGATCACCAGAGGGAAATCCCCCTGCCGGCGATAAGTGTAAATAATTCAACCTATTTTGAGCATAATCTTTATTTCAAATTAACCGGCGGACACCTGCTTGTTCAATTAGGATTTGATGTTTATTACAACACCCCTTACAATGCAATGGCTTATATGCCGGCATCAGGACAGTTTTATATTCAGGACGAAAAGGAATTAGGTAACTATCCTTATTTTGATGTCTTTCTGAATTTTAAACTGAAACGTACACGCTTCTTTTTTATATTCGATCATGTGAACTCAGGATTTACCGGGAATAATTATTTCTCCGTACTTCATTATCCTCTTAACCAGCGAACTTTTAAGTTCGGCCTGTCCTGGACTTTCTATGATTAGTAATCATTGCTTCATAAAACCTTTCTTGTTATCGATTTAATTTTTTTTCGTACATTGCTTTTAATGAATTAAACAGGAGTAATAAAACACCTATGAACCGATTCATTTATTTCTTTTTGATATCTATATTATTTCTTGCTTCATGTGGGGTCAGAAGATCAGAGAAACAAAGTGAAAAAGGGTGCTGTATTGCTGATCTTGATGTTATCAGAGAAAAGAGAAAGATTGTAGCTGTTGTCGATTATAATTCGACGAATTATTTTATTTACCGCGGAGAACCAATGGGTTACCAGTTTGATATGCTGAAAGAATTTGCTACTCACCTGGGCATTGATCTGGATATACTCGTGGAGAATGATCTTGATAAATCATTTAAATTATTAAACTCCGGGAGTTGTGATCTGATTGCTCTAAACCTTACAGTTACACAAAAAAGAAAGCAGTTAGTGAATTTTTCAATTCCTATTTCTCAAACCAGACAGGTATTAGTACAAAGAAAACCTGAAGATTGGCGAAAAATTCCATTGCATGAATTTGAAAAGCGAATGATCAGAAATCAGCTTGATCTTGCGGGAAAAACCATATATGTTCAGAAAAACAGTTCCTTTTCCCAAAGGTTATTTAACCTGGCAGAAGAAATTGGTGACACAATTTATATAATTGAAGTAAATGAAGAGGCTGAACAATTGGTTAAGTTGGTTGCGCAGGGAGAGATTGATTATACTGTATGTGATGAAAATGTAGCCAGGGTAAACAGTACATACTATCCGGTGCTTGATATTGAAACAGCTGTCAGTTTCCCTCAGAATCTGGCATGGGCTGTCAGAAAGGAGGGATCGGACCGTTTACTTGCAAACCTGAATCAGTGGCTTAAGGATTACAGGTATACCGCCGGCTTTAATATGATATATAATAAGTATTTTAAGAATCAAAAATCAAGGCAAATAATCAAAAGTGATTTTTATGTATTAAATAGTGGCAAGGTATCTCCCTGGGATGATTATTTAAGAGAGTTCAGTGACACGCTGGGCTGGGATTGGCTTCTTCTTGCATCAATGATCTATCAGGAATCACATTTTGACCCTGATGCTCATTCATGGGCAGGTGCATTTGGATTGATGCAGCTTATGCCTAATACTGCGAAACAATATGGCATAAATCGTAATTCTACACCACTGGAAAATATTGAGGCAGGTGTTAAATTTATTCAATGGCTGGGGGAGGTTTTTGAAGATAAAGTAAGTGACGAGAATGAAAAAACGAAATTTATACTGGGTGCGTATAATGTAGGTTTGGGGCATATTCTCGATGCAAGGCGGCTGGCGCAGAAATATAATCAGGATCCAAACAATTGGGATATTATTGCTGAAAAGCTTATTTTGAAATCAACCCCAGAATATTACCATGATCCGGTGGTCAGATATGGTTATTGCCGTGGTGAAGAACCGGTAAATTATGTAAGAGAAATACTTGACAGGTATGAGCATTATAAAAATATTATTGATAACGATCCGGTAATATCTGTGAGGTAATTTCCAGAATGCTATTTCCTGAATTTCTTTACAAAGCTTTCAACTTCCGGTACTCCGCCCTGGTAAACAAGGTAGCCGTTATATGGTTCGCGTTCAGTTATTTCGTCGTTTATTGATGATAGCATTATCCTTTTTACTTCAACCGGATCTTCAGTTTGACCCAAAGCCCAACCCAGCTTGATAAATGCAACTTCAGGAAGCATATTCCCTGCAGGGATAACACCTTTAGCCATCATATCCCGTCCGGTATCGTAAACAAACATATGTACATAACCCCAGATAGTTTGTAAGGTCATATAGATTGAAACGCCTTTTTTGGTTGCTCTTTCAATAGCGGGATAAAGTTCTTTATTCACGTGTCCAAGACCAGTACCAACAATAACAATTCCCTTATAATCAGCATCTACCAGTGAATCAAGAATGTCTGGTTTCATGTGTGGGTAGTAATAAAGCATTGTAACTTTTTCATTAAAGTAAGGAAGGATCTTTACATTCCTGTCTTTCCTGCGTGGATTATAGTTTTCTTTAATTGGCTTAACCTCATTCCGTGTTACTGTTGCAACAGGAATATCACCAATAGTCCTGAAAGTGGAACGATATGAACTATGCATTTTTCTTACCCTGGTACCCCGGTGAAGAAATCCGTATTCATCCGAAGTGGGTCCGAACATACAAACTAAAGTTTCAGCAATGTCGCCATGACCGGCTGCATACACAGCATGCATAAGATTTAGGGCGGCATCTGACGAAGGACGGTCGGAAGAACGTTGAGACCCAACCAGAATGATGGGAATGGGCGAGTCTTGTATCATAAATGATAATGCGGCAGCAGTATGATGAAGAGTATCGGTACCATGGCCTATGATAATTCCGTCGATACCATTACTAATTTCCTTTCCAATAGCTTTAGAAAGTGTAATGTATTGAGCCGGGCCCATATTCTCGCTGAAAACAGCAAAAAGTTTTTCAGTAGTAAGATTGCAAATATCAGCAAGCTCAGGTACTGCTCCGTATAGTTCGCCAGGCGAGAATGCGGGAATTACAGCCCCTGTACGATAATCAAGACGGGAAGCAATAGTGCCGCCGGTGCCGAATAATTTTACATTGGGCAGATGGTCGGTGTAAGGGAATTCTTTTTCGGGAATTTTGTAGTTGGCTTTTTGAAAACCGGTCTCTTTCATAGTTTTGATAGTGTCAATATCAATCCCAATATTATATCCGGTAGGTATTTTAAGTACAATATGCCTGTCATCATCATTTTCGGAGCGGGGCAGAACAGTTCCCGTAAATTTACCACGGGTTGTTTCAATCACTGTCTGTCCCCAGACTCTGACATTAAACTTTCTTAAAACCCCGAGAGCCTTACCTTTATAGCCCTGAAAAATATCTTCAGCCATTGTTTGTTGTTTTGTATTTTTTATCAAATTTGTTCTTTTCCAGATTTTTCGTCCTATTTATTTGATTTAAGAACAAGGAACACCGATTAACGATTTTAGATTTATTTACGAATAAGGATTTTTTTATTGATTCATTTTTTTTCTTTACTTCTAAATTCTTAAATCGTTAACTTAGCCCCGATTATCGGGGCGATCTCACCGAAGGTAATCCTTGTTCGATATTCAATAAAATAATTTGTTTTTCCTGTTTGAAGATAACATGCTAAAAACCATTAGTTTTTCCTAATCCTTATTATGATTATTTTGTACAATTTTTTCTATTTCTTCACTAAGTTTATTCATTTCAACATTCCCGATTGCTTGTTTATGTACCTGACCCATTAACCAGTTTACTGTGTTACTATTGTTATCAGAGAGTTTTATTTCTTTGAATTTTTCGTAAAGAAAATCAATAGGCGCAAGTAATTCATCCATTGATTTTTTTCTGAAATTGATAATGATCAACACTGAGCTGAACTCCATATCAGGATGTTCGTAAATTACAGGAAGCATCCTTTTTGCAATTGAAGGTTGAAGTTTCTCGTTGTGAATAAATTTAAATAAGCCGTAAATTTTATTGTAACTAAAATTCTTATGCTGAGGCATTTTTCCCTCAATATTTTTGAATGCATGACCCCAAAAGACACCCAGAAACTTAGGATCGAAACCAAATTTCAGATTAATTTGTTCGATCATTGATACAAGATTTTTACTCAAAAGATAATGATAAGTATCTGACGGGATTCCCCATTCCTTCATTTGCCGGAACCTTTCGGCGACTTTTTGAGGTAAATTTTTCTGAAGGGATTCAATATAATCTGCCTCAAGGGGAATTGGAGCTGAATCGGTATCGGGGTACATGCGGTTGGCACCGGGAAGCACTCTTTCAAATATTGTTGTGCCGTCAGGGTTGGATTTTCTTGTTTCATTTGGCACCCCTTCAAATGCCATCTGGCATCGTTCCTCAACTGTTTCAAGAGCAGTGGGGATATCTTCTTTTGGTCCCCATAAGATAATCAGGGCATCTTCTTCTTTTAGTTCAATGATCCCGGAAATCTTTTTCAGATCTTTGTTATTTATACGATCTTCAAGCATTTCGGTGTGGATCATATTTGGTTTTTCAATACAGGCGATAACCTTCAGCCTGTCAGTTATTTCATCAGCAAATATTTTGCCCGGCTGGGTATAATGAGACAGAATATTATTGAAAAAAGGAAGACTGACAGCATATATTGCAAAATTATTATTGTATGCTTTTTGTATATGTTCATCCTCCAGACCCAGGTCGCGAGGATCAATTTTTTCTGATCTGATCTTCCATTTCTTTCCGTTTGTAACTCTTCCTTTCAGAAGTTCCCGGATATGTAAAAGGGAAAATTGTCTGAATGCTTCGTTATGAGAAAGTTCAGGTATCAATTTATTGTGTGAAACACCCTTGATTTCCACTCTGCTTCCTCCCCGGCAGCTAACATTTACATCTTCACGACCTGATCCGATACCTGTACGCACTTTTCCTGTGCTACGATTCAGGAACCTGATATATTCGGCAGCTTCCCTCAGTTCGTCAGGATTACCCATATCGGGATAAGTAACAGTTTCGATCAATGGCATACCCAATCTGTCTGTTTTAAAAACGCGGGTATGTCTGATATCCGATATCTCCCGGCAGGAATCTTCTTCGATACTTAACTGTAGTAGTCTGACTTTTTTATTTTTCAGTTGAATTTCACCTTCAACTCCCAGAATAGCTGTTCGCTGAAATCCGGTTGGAATACTGCCATCAAGATATTGTTTCCGTGTTATATGTACCTCCCCAACTATATTTAGTCCGGATAAAAGTGATATTTCAAGTGCGAACTCAAGTGCTTCTTTATTTATGGGGAAGGGAGGAGTGTCATCTATTTCATATGTACAGGCTGTCCGGTTATTGATCCGGTATATTATCTGCTTCCTGGTTTTGTATTCCATCAGAGCTGTGCCGTCGTATTCTCCAAGTTCACTCAGTGTAGGTCTCATGTGACGGATGATCTCGGCATTGTAATCATCATGTTCGTGATATATGCCTGCAGGACAGTGGCAAAATAATTTCTTTTTTGTTTTTAATTGTTGATGAACTTCTAAACCGGACTTGAAGCCTATTCTTTTATAAGCATCCGGAGTTGCCTTCTTGCGGGTCACATAGCCAATCTCCGACCGGGTCTTTTCGTAGTTCTTTTTTGGATTAAATCTTTTTTTCACCTGTGGATCAGTTGATGATCCCCAAAATTAAACTTGTTTTGCGTGATAACAAAGAAAGCTGGTGAAAAACATATGGTAGAGCGAAGAGCAGAGGGCAAAGAGCGAAGAGCGAAGAAGAGAAGATGAGAAGATGTGTCCCGTCCTGAAAAATGTCTACACAATACTTATTAAAAATGTTAAAAGACAACAGGACAATTAAAAAGTACAGTGAAAGTTTTAAGCTTAAAGTTCTTTCAGAGATTGAATCAGGGAAGTAT
>JAGGXD010000147.1 GCA_021163295.1 Bacteroidales bacterium | reverse complement strand
GATTCGCACACCCGAACAAATCCGCTGGAGCGAAAGTCTCAGCGGACTACAAGCCTGCGGCTTGAGCCCGCCAAGACTTCGCTCAGCTCCGCATTGTGCATATTAATGGGGGGGACTTATGGAGTGGAATAAACTTTTGTCTACAATAAGATTTGGCCTTAATAGTCAAGAGGCTGAATTCGGGAGGAGTCATTTTCATAAAGATTGTGATAGAATTATTTTTTCTTCATCTTTTAGAAGGTTAGGGAAAAAGACGCAAGTACATCCTTTGGCACAAAATGATCATGTGCATACTCGACTGACTCATAGTTTGGAAGTAGCGAGTGTGGGTAGAACGTTAGGGATAAAAGTTGGGAAAAAATTGAAAGACGAACTACCTAAAAATGTTTCTCCATATGAAATTGGCCAAATAGTCCAAGCAGCATGTCTTGCACATGATATTGGAAATCCCCCATTTGGGCATGCTGGGGAAGAGGCGATAAAAAATTGGTTTAGACAGCCAGAACATGTATCGAGGTATTTATCAGATCTTGATGACAATGAAAAAGATGATTTCACTCATTTTGAAGGCAATGCTCAAGGTTTTAGGGTAATAACAAAATTGGAATATAACTGGTACAAGGGTGGCATGCGTCTTACTTATGCTACCTTAGGTGCTTTTTTAAAATATCCTTGGACATCTAGAGAAACCAAACATGAAAAAAAATTCTCAGCCTTTTGGGGAGAAAAGAACATTTTAGAAGACGTAGCTAGTACTTTAGGCTTAATAAGAAAAGATACCCTAAAGTGGGCTAGGCATCCATTAGCTTTCTTAGTCGAAACGGCAGATGATATTTGTTATAGAATACTTGATCTTGAAGATGCTCATGAAATTGGGATATTAACATTCAACGAAATTGAAGAGATACTCACCCCTCTTTGTAAGGATGAGCCTTCATTTGATAAAATTATGGGTTCTAACCGATCAAATCGTAGAAAAATGTCTTTTTTGAGAGGAAAGGCAATTGGAAAAGCAATAGATACAGTAGTAGAAGCATTTTTTGATAAGTATGACAGCATCATGAATGGTAATTTAGAAGGTGAATTAATCAATTATTGTGATGATTCTGTTAAAAAGCCATTAAACTCTGCCAAGGCCATAGCTTCTAAGAAGATTTTTAATCATCCTCGAAAAATTGAATTAGAAATTGGTTCTTATACAACAATTGGGACGTTATTGAGTGTTTTTTGTCAAGCTGTAAAGGAAAGAGTATCTGGGAAAAAAGAGTTATCATATAGAACTAATCGAGCTTTAAGTATGATGGGAATTAATGCTCCCAAGGAAAGAGACAATTTATATCATTCTTATATGAAGGTTACAGATTATATTTCTGGGATGACAGATAGTTATGCCACTCATATGGCACGTCAATTCGGTGGTATAGCATTATAAAAATGAAAAATGCACAACAATAAGGTCCACTTGACCGCCAATCCGCTGCGCTCCTTGGCGGCAAGTGACCCTAGACGTTAGCATAGAGAGAATATTGATATGCCAAAACGAAGTAATGATTTTCAGAAAATTATTCTTCACCTTCAATCGCTCACAGCACCTGGATATGAAGTGAAAGAATCCAAATTTTTAAAGGATTCTATCACTGGCCAAATGCGAGAAGTTGACATTGTTATTGAATCAAGCATAGCGGGGTATAACTCTATTGTATCTATAGAAGTAATCGGATGGCAAAAAAAGAAAGGAGACATTGAGTGGGTTGAAAGGATGGCTTGTAAGCATAACACCTTACCAACCTCAACATTGGTCCTTGTATCAAAATCAGGTTTTACAAAAAATGCACTCAAAAAAGCTGAATTTCTAAATATTACCACTCTAACAATAGAAGAAGCCCTAGAGAAAGATTGGAGTGAATTCATTAATTCCTTGGGTAGATACGAGGAAATCAGCAATAATTATTCTTGCAGGATTGATACGAAAAAATATCCATCCGATACGGGGCCTCCCGAAATAGATGGATCTAAAATATACGCACAAAAAGATGTGAGAGAAGGTGTTGATCTTAAAGTATTTATAGATTGGATACTTCAAAACAAACATCTTAAAGATTCATTTTTTAGTACTATTGGTAAAGATTCATCCCGTAATTACACAGTAGTATATGAGTCGGCATCACCTATTTATGTTCTTGAGACTAATGGCAAATTTCGCGAGATAGCAAAAATAAATATAGATCTAAAGTCAAGGCAAAAGACATTTAATTTCAATATGTCATCAGGTTCATTTCGTAATAAAGATATAGCTTTTGGCACAAACATTGCCAGTGATAAAAGTGCCATTATTACCTTAATGAAAGACAATGAAAATCATAGAAAAATAACAGGATATATTGAAGATGAAGATGGTACAAGGGTTATATCAGGAGAGTGTTGCAATAATAAAACTGAAGAAAAGAACAAATAAAATGCTAACAAGGCGTTTCACCATCGCTCCACTGCGTTCCGCTGGACTCGCTGAAGCTCGCCGGTGAACTTACCATTAGCCACTCAAAATTAAAACGAGATAAGCGATGCCAGTTCAAGATTTTCACGAAAATACATTTGTTGCATTCACAGATATTTCTGGCTTCAAAGAAATGATGAAGAACAAAAAGCAGGCAGTAAAG
>JAGGXD010000161.1 GCA_021163295.1 Bacteroidales bacterium | reverse complement strand
TTCCATTATTCCATTTTTCCATTATTCCAATTAGTCCTCTCTTTTTTCTATATTTATGCTTTAATTTATTATTGGAAATTTTATCTGCAAAATCCTATTAATATGATTAAGTATAAACGAATATTATTAAAACTTAGTGGTGAAGCTCTGATGGGAGATGACGATTACGGGATAAATCTAAATAAACTTGAAGAATATGTTTATCAGATTAAAGAAATTGCTGATCTGGGTGTGGAAATCGGCATCGTAATTGGAGGTGGAAACATATTCAGAGGCATGACTGGCGAAAAAAGTGGAACAGATCGTGTAAAAGGTGACCAGATGGGTATGCTTGCTACAGTAATAAATGGATTAGCAATTCAATCAACCCTTGAGAATACAGGTCAAAAAACAATAGTTTTTACCTCAATCAATATCGAGTCTGTCGGTGAAAGATTTAATAAAGAAAAAGTTATGGCCGCTTTTAAAAGTAAAAAAGTGGTGATTTTTGCAGGAGGAACCGGAAATCCATATTTCACCACCGATACGGCATCTGCGTTAAGAGCTTTGGAAGTGGAGGCAGAGATACTGCTAAAAGGAACAAGAGTAGATGGCATATACACTGCTGATCCTGAGAAAGATCCTGCTGCTAAGAAATTTGATGAAATTACTTATGAGGAAGCCATCAGGTCCAATCTTAAAATAATGGACATTACTGCTTTTACAATGTGCCGTGAAAATGACCTTCCAATTCTTGTCTTTGATATGAATACAAAGGGAAATCTAAGGAGAGTCATTGAGGGCATTAAGACAGGAACAATCGTTCATAAATAAAATTTATTTTTTACATTTGCTTGTACGATATCAATAATCAGTAAAATTTACTTCATATGGAAGAAGAAGTTCAGCTTTGCTTGGAAATAGCTAAAGAAAATATGGAAAATGCAATTTCTCATCTCGAGAAAGAATTGGGTAAAATTCGTGCAGGGAAAGCATCTCCAAGTATTCTCGATGGAATATTTGTTGATTATTACGGTGTGAATACCCCTCTTAACCAGGTTGCTAACATAAATACTCCCGATCAAAAAACCATTGTTGTTCAAACCTGGGAAAAAAACATGCTTGCACTTGCTGAGAAAGCAATTCTTGTAGCAAATATTGGTCTTACCCCTGTAAATAACGGGGAGGTACTTCATATTAATATTCCTGCCCTTACTGAAGAAAGACGAAATCAGCTTGTTAAACAAGTAAAAACAGAAGGCGAAAACGCAAAAATAAGTATTCGTAATGCAAGAAAAAGTGCAAATGACGATTTAAGAAAGCTTGAGAATGAAGGTCTTTCAGAAGACAGGGAAAAAAGTGCTGAAAATGAAGTACAGGAAACAACAAATGATTATTCAAAAAAAGCAGACTTGCTTCTTGAAGCAAAAGAGAAGGATCTTATGACAATTTAATCATTCAATCATTTACGTATTCAATCATTGTTATTCACCAGGAATAAACTTCATTGTGTATTTCGTATGCTTGATAACCATATTTTTACTAAACATGTCAGAATGATATTTCCCATTAACATACAGATCTGTCTGATCGCAATAATGATCGCTGGCAGGCACCCCGCTTGTTCCGGTTGGAATAACACTCAGTGACTTGTCCCAATTATCTGTTAAGTATATATGCCGTTGTGATGCTCCATGATCAACATTAAAGGGTGCCTTGAATGGATATGAAAAAGGCCGGATTGTATGAAAACTCCCTCCAACTTCATATGGCCCCCTGTTCAACTTAAATACTTTTGATAATAACTTTACACCACCAAGAGGGTGTGTAAGTGTAAATTTGTGTATTGAACCCCAAAACCAGCGTTCTGGAGAATCTCCCATTTTTTCTCTAAGCTTTACAATAACATCTTTATAACTTTTTACTACCATTTCATCAAACCCCTCCTCCTTATCCGTGGTTGAAATATCATCGCACCATTTCATCTTCTTGTCGGCCCATAAATTTTCAATAAAATTCTTTACTAAGGATGAATTGCCATGATATTCATAAAACAGATCTTCACCCATATCGTCCAATAATACATTTCTTGCAAGAGTTAAATAAAAATTTTCAAAAACAGCCGGTCCGGCAGCCTCAGCCGACATTTCCCCATCCCAATTAGCGAATACCTCAAGCGCTTTCTCTTCTATATCACTTAATTCAGCTTCTTTAAGGATTTCAATAATGTCATTTTTTAGTTTTTTTACAAGCACCGAATTTTGATCATTCTGTATCCTGATAAAATCCTCCCTTGAGAGTTTTTCCTTTTGATTTAATAGTTCCCTAATCCTTTTGATCCTGTATTCCTGTGAGAAATAGGTACCTATATAATAAGGATAATCATCCCCGGCTGTTTTGTTATTTGCAGAAGAAACAAATCCTGATTCCGGGTTATAACTGTGAGGTAATTGCTCAAACGGAACAACTCCTTTCCAGTCATATTCATCTGTTTCACCACTCATTATTGAATATCCGTTTCCTTTTCTAACAGGAACACCTCCTCCTGCATATAATCCGATGTTACCATCGGCATCAGCATAAGCAAAATTCTGACTTACCGATTGAAATGATGAGATGGCATTCTTAAAATCCTCCCAGTTATTTGCCCTGTTTAAAAGATAAACCCCTCTCAATTCATTACTGTAATCGTTACCGATCCATCTCATAGAAATGGCATCCGAAAGATCTTTAAACCCAGATATTATAGGTCCCCGATGAGTAAACCGGAGTTCTCTTTCTATTTCCTCTCCCCCTTTTATTTTAATTATCTCTTTCCTCACTTCTAAATCTTTCCATTCTCCGTTAAACATATACTTTCCCGAATCCTCCGGGTTAATTTTTTCCAGGTATAGATCTATATCATCTACATACAGATTTGTCATCCCCCAGGCTATGCTATCATTATGCCCTGCAACAATCAATGGCTGACCCGGTACAACAACACCCGTAACATTCATTTTCCCTTCAATAATATGATGCATCTGGTACCATATACCAGGAGCATTTAATCCCAGGTGCATATCATTTGCAAATAATGGTTTCCCTGACACAGTTTTTTTACCGGACACAGCCCAGTTATTGCTTCCACAAAATATCTGAGCCCCTATGTTCCGTAATACTTCCTGATGTGCTGTCATTTCCTTAACAAATTCAAGCTTCTCATCATCAAACTTAAAATACGGATAAACAATATCGGGTCTGTTTGCAACAACAGGTATTAGATCTTTTATCTTTTCTTTGCCGAATTTTTCAAGTAACTTATATAAAATTACTTCACTCGAATAAGCACTGCCTGCCAGATCCCATGCCATATAACCAATTATATTCATTGAATATGCAGGTTCCCATTTATCTGGTTTATATCCAAGAATACTGAATTCAAGTGGTAAATTTTTTTCGTTTTGTTCAATATACTGATTCACCCCATCGGAATAAGCCTCAAGAGCATTTATCTTTTCAGGTCCTGTTTTTGACAATATAAGTTGCGACTTTTCAAATATTCGTAATGATCTAAGCAGCAGGTCGGTTTCAACAAAATCTTCGCCAAATATTTCAGATAATCTTCCCATTGTAACCCGTCTTAACAAATCCATCTGCCATAACCGGTCCTGAGCCATAACATAACCCACCGCCCTGTAAAGATCCTCATCATTTTGCGCTATTATGTGAGGTATAGCCAAAGAATCCCTATAGACAATCACTTCCTCGCTAAGATTCTTCAGATTAATATCCTGATTGTAATCAGGCACTCCTTTATGCGCTATATGGTGCAAAAAGAAATATCCTGAAATTGCAATAATTACAATCAGAAACACAACAACAAAAGCAATTTTTTTTAAAATTTTCATAACAAATTAAAATTAAATTAAAATAATGATGCAAAATAGGAAAATTACAAATACTTTCTGCCCACTTGTACAATTCCTGCAGATATTTATTGTTTTTCTCTCTTTCAGGATTCTTTCTCTAAAAGCCCTGAAGCAATCACCAAACCAAATATCCTTAAAACCAGTCACGTTTATTTCACCCATTGGGTATTCAGCATTTTTATCAAAGCAACATGGTACGATATGTCCATCAAAAGTGATAACCGGAGAGGTCCAAACACGCCGGCACCGGTTAGCAAGTTTGTTTTTTAATTCATAATGTCCGTCAATAAATTTATAACGTGTTAACTTTTCATCTGCCGGCACCAGATCATTCCAACAACTCATATCATTTACCTGTGCTGTTTTAATCACAACCTTATTCACACCCAGTTTTTCCCCTAACTTTTTTATATCCTCTATTTGATGTTCGTTTGTTCTTAATGCAAGGAAACTAATAATCACAAATGGTTTCGATGAATGAAGTTTCTTTTTCCATTTCACAACTTCTTCAATTCCGGAAATTACTGTTTTCAAATCCCCACCCACTCTGTACTTTTCATAAACCTCCTGGGTAGTTCCGTCAACTGAAATAATCAGCCTGTCAAGTCCGCTTTCAATTATTCCCCTTACATTTTCAGTTGTCAAAAAATGGCCGTTCGTAGAAGTAACTGTATATATATTTTTTTCCACTGCCCTTTTTATCATGTCAAAGAGCCGGTTATTAAGAAAAGGTTCACCCTGGAAATAAAGAGTAAGAAATGTAATGTAAGAACCGGTTTCACCAAGTATCTTATTGAATAATTCTAAATTCATAAACCCCTTTTCTCTGGAAAGGTTATTGGTTCCTGCCGGACATTCCGGGCAACTCAGGTTGCATAATGAGGAAGGCTCTATTGCTAAACCCGAAGGATAGCCCCACAGGAAGTGTTTTTTTGTTATAGTGGATAAGAGATAGCTTATGCTAAGTAAAAAGAAATTCCATGCTTTTCGAAAAGTAAGTTTTTGAAGCATTAGTTGTTTTCAAGTATCCGAAAAAGTTCATCAAGCTTAGGGGTCAGTATTATTTCTGTTCGTCGGTTTTTTCTTCTGGCTTCAGTTGTTTTTGCAGGATCAACCGGCATAGACTCACCCCGACCGCTGGCAATAAGACGTTTAGAATTTATTGTTGAATTATCCAGTAATATTCTAACCACCGCGGTAGCTCTTTTCACACTTAGGTCCCAATTATCTTTAATCGGTCCGCTGTCCGACTTATAAGGAACATCATCCGTATGTCCTTCAATCATAATATTGATATCGGTATTCCGTTCCAGAACCTTTCCGAGTTTTCTGAGTGCATTTACTCCACTGGAGCTAACAATTGTACTCCCGGTTCCGAACAATAATTTTTCCTCAAGCGAAACATATACTTTCCCGTTTTTAAGTGATACAGTTAAGCCATCATTTTTAAATCCCATTAATGCAGACGAAACGTTATCTTTCAATGCCAGAACAACTGAATCTTTTTTCCGAAGAATTTTTTCAAGTTCAATAAGTCTTGCATTCCTTTGATCCAGTTCAAAAAGCAATTCTTCAAGATTTTGTTTTTTACTACTCAGAGATACTTCAAGCTCCCGAAGTTCATCCTCCTTCTCCTGCAAACTTTCCTGAGTAACCTGTAATTGCTTTAATAACCTTCTTGTTTCTTTGTCATTCCCCTTAATAAGCTCTTCCTGCGCTTTCTGTAAATCAATATATTGCCTGTTTACACGGTTATAATCTTTCAATAACATATCACACTCTTCGGTTTTTTCCCGGTGCTTCTTTTCTATCTCTTTTATTTCACCTTCCAGACTTTTAAGTTCAGATGTTAATTCCTTGTTCTCAACCGAGAATCCCTGGTTCTCTGATTTCAACAGATCTTTCTCGGCAAGCAGTTTCTGGTTTTTTTCCTGAATATCAGTAAATTGCCGGGTAGGCACACAGGAAAAGATTGTTAAAATTACTATTGGAAAAATAACTATTTTTTTAAGTTGTGTCTGCATATTGATTTTTGATTAAAAAAATTCATGTTCGTTTCATCATTCAATATTAACAACTTTTTTTCAGAAATTCATATCTTTGCAGCCACTTAATGATTTAGTCATGTCAGATGATGCCTATAAATTACTTAACCTTATTGATACACCTGACGATCTCAGGAAGCTCTCTCCGGAAAAACTCCCGCAGGTAAGCCGTGAGTTGAGACAGTACATCATTGATATTGTTAGTTCCAATCCCGGTCATCTTGGAGCCAGTCTGGGGGTTGTTGAACTTACAGTTGCCCTGCATTATGTATACAACACACCGTACGATCTAATTGTCTGGGATGTAGGACACCAGGCCTATGGACATAAGATACTAACCGGCCGCAGGGGAAAATTTGACACAAACCGTAAATACAAAGGGATAAGCGGTTTTCCTAAACCTGATGAAAGTGAATATGATTCATTTGGGGTAGGTCATTCATCCACTTCGATTTCCGCAGCTTTGGGAATGGCTGTAGCTGCCAGGAAGAAGAATGAGAAAAAACACGTTGTAGCAATAATTGGAGATGGTGCCATAACTGCAGGTCTGGCATTTGAAGGGTTAAACAATGCCGGAGCCCAAAACTCCGACCTGTTAGTCATCCTAAATGACAACAATATAGCCATTGATCAGAACGTGGGTGCAATAAAAGAATACCTTCTTGATATTACAACGAGTAAGACATATAATCGATTAAAAGATAAAATCTGGCAATTTCTGGGAAAAATAAAGCTCCCCGGATCTAACCCGCGCTCCCTTATTCAGAAGCTTGATCATGGAATAAAATCGGCTGTTCTGAAACACAGCAACCTGTTTGAATCGATGAATTTCCGATACTTCGGTCCTGTTAACGGACATGATGTAATGCATCTTGTACAGATAATTAATGATCTTAAAAACATTCCAGGACCAAAATTACTTCATTGCCTGACAGTGAAAGGCAAGGGATTTAAACAGGCAGAACTTAATCAAACACAGTTTCACGCTCCGGGAAAATTTAATAAAACCACTGGAGAAATTTTTAAAGTAGAAACTGATAAGATTAATCCACCAAAATACCAGGAAGTTTTTGGGCATACTATAATTGAGCTTGCTGAGAAAAATGAGAAAATCATGGGGATAACTCCCGCCATGCTTACCGGTTCATCATTGAATTTAATGATGGAAAAAATGCCTGACAGAACATTTGATGTTGGAATTGCAGAACAGCATGCAGTAACTTTTTCAGCCGGTTTAGCAAAACAAGGAATGATACCTTTCTGCAATATTTACTCTACATTTATGCAAAGGGCTTACGATCAGGTTATCCACGATGTTGCTATTCAGAACCTGAATGTTGTTTTCTGTCTTGACAGGGGCGGAATAGTTGGGGAGGACGGAGCAACACATCAGGGTGTTTTAGACCTGGCATACATGAGAAGCGTGCCTAACATGACAGTAAGTGCTCCTATGAACGAAGAAGAACTACGCAATTTAATGTATTCTGCACAAAAGGATAATATGGGGCCATTTTCTATCCGCTACCCCAGGGGCAGAGGTGTAATGCCGGAATGGGAAAAACCATTTCATAAAATTCCTGTGGGTAAAGGTCGCATGATAAGAGATGGACATGATATTGCCATCCTTTCAATCGGACATGTTGGAAATTTTGTTGTTGAAGCTACCGGGCATTTGAAAAAGGAGAATATTAGTGTTTGCCATTACGATATGCGATTTGTAAAACCCCTGGATAACGAGATATTACACAGGGTTTTTAAAGAATTTGAATCTGTAATTACAATTGAAGACGGAACTGTTATCGGAGGATTCGGCTCAGCTGTTATTGAATTTATGGCAGATCATCAATACTCTTCTCATGTGGAAAGAATGGGCGTTCCTGATTATTTTATTGAACAGGGCACGCCCGGGGAATTATACCATGAATGTGGTTATGATGCCAAAGGAATTTTCACTACTGTTAAAAAACTCCTCAAAAGAAAAACAATATCCAATGCCGGATAGGACACCGGATCTTACAAATCAAATTTTATCCCTTGGGCAAGAGGTAGTTCAGTACTCCAGTTAATTGTATTTGTTTGCCTTCTCATATAAGCTTTCCACGAATCAGATCCTGACTCCCGTCCACCTCCTGTATCTTTTTCACCACCAAATGCACCGCCAATTTCAGCTCCTGATGTGCCAATATTCACATTGGCAATTCCGCAATCAGACCCTGCCTCTGAAAGGAATTGTTCTGCTTCTCTTAAATTAAGAGTGAAAATTGCTGAGGATAAACCCTGAGGCACATCATTGTTTATACTGATTGCTTCATCAATTGTTTTATATTTTATCAGGTATAAAATAGGCGCAAATGTTTCATCCTGTACTATTTTGTAGTGGTTTTCAACTTCAACAATTGCCGGATCAACATAGTTAGAAGAACCATATTTTTCAGGATCAAGAATACTCCCTCCTACAGCAATATTACCACCTTCCTTCTTTGCCTGGTCTAAAGCATTATGGAAAAGATCAACCGCCATACCGTCAATTACCGGACCTACAAGTGTGTTTGGATCAAGAGGATTGCCGATTTTTTTTGCAGCCTGCCGGTAAGCATTTACCAGTTTTGTCTTTACATCTTCATAAATTGATTCGTGTATTATTATCCGGCGTGTACTGGTGCAGCGCTGACCTGCAGTACCTAATGCTCCAAAAACCACAGCAGGTATAGACATATCAAGATCGGCGTGCTGAGAGATTATAATAGCATTATTCCCTCCCAGCTCAAGGATTGTTTTACCAAGACGCTTACCTACAATACCACCAACCCTTTTTCCAACAGCCGTTGATCCTGTTACTGAAAATAGTTTTATCCTTTTATCCGATAAAAAGTTATCTCCAAGTACCGAAGATTTTGCTATCATAAGGTTAAATATACCCTCGGGCAGATTGTTGTCTGTAAGTACTTTCGCGATAATATTATGTATTGCAATAGCAGTAAGGGGAGTTTTTGAACTCGGCTTCCAGATAACCACATCACCTGCAATAGCTGCTATCATAGCATTCCATGCCCAGACTGCCACCGGAAAATTGAATGCTGTAACAATACCAACAATTCCAAGCGGATGGTATTGGTCGTATATTCTGTGGTCAGGTCGTTCGGAATGCATAGTAATACCATTTAACAATCTTGCCTGTCCAACAGCAAAATCACAAACATCAATCATTTCCTGAACTTCTCCCAGTCCTTCCTGGTAAATTTTCCCCATTTCAAGGGTTACAAGCATGCCAAGATCATCTTTTGCTTCACGAAGAGCCAGTCCGATCTGACGAACAATTTCTCCTCTTGCAGGAGCAGGCATTTTTCTCCAGATATTGAAAGTTTCCTGTGCTTTTTGAACAACACTTTCGTATTCCTCTATTGAAGCATTCTGAACTTTAGCTATTTCCTTCCCGTCAATTGGTGAAATTGAAGAGCTTATGTTCCCCTGGCATTTTATCCGGTTTGCTCCCGTTGAAGCACCTGAATTTATTTCCTTTATGCCAAGGTTTTTAAGCATTTGCTTTGTGTTAACTTCCATTTCTTTAATGTTTTAGGGTTTATAAATAATTAATCTTTTATTCCATATTACATACAAACAAAAATATAAAAATCTTCGAATAGTATGATAAGCTTAAAAACAATTTTTTATCACTCATTTATTTTGTTCATAAAAAACAATTCCTTTATCTTCGCATCCCCAAAGAAGAGTGGAAAAGTTTGAGGTTTGAACTTTGAACTTTTTTGCCCAGGTGGCAGGGCTGACCGTTAAGAAATTGTCCGGTGGACAATTTCAGGGAGGAGCCGGCCTGCAGGGCTGACAATTCCGACACCTGGGATGACAATATTAAATATCAGGCAAGGAATTGATTATTAATACGTTCTATAAACATTTGAAATAAACAAATGCCCAGGTGGCGGAATTGGTAGACGCGCTGGTCTCAAACACCAGTGGTAGCGATACCGTGCCGGTTCGACCCCGGCTCTGGGTACAAACATAACAAACATGAGTAACAGCAACTCATTACATCCCTACAACGAAAAGCAGGAACAGTTTGATCGCCGGTATCTTGAAATGGCAGCTATCTGGGCGAAAAATTCTTATTGTGAACGAAGAAAAGTAGGAGCACTGATAGTTAAAGATAAGATGATAATATCCGATGGATATAATGGTACCCCGGCAGGATTTGAAAATATTTGCGAAGATGATTCAGACAAAACAAAACCTTATGTTCTGCATGCTGAGGCAAATGCTATCACAAAAGTGGCAAAATCAAATAATTCCAGCGAAAATGCCACCCTCTATGTTACTACCAGTCCTTGTATGGAATGTGCCAAACTAATAATCCAGTCAGGGATAAAAAGAGTCGTTTACTGTAACCAATACCGTAAAAATGATGGCCTTGAATTACTCAGGAGAGCAAATATTGAAATCATCTTTTTTAAAAATATTATTAACGGATAGCTGAAAAACACCCATTATGGGTAAATTTATATATATATGAACCATAAGAACACAAAACGGAATATTTACCTTCCTTTGTTACTGTCTGTTTTTCTTGTCGGCGGAATTCTTATAGGTTTGCAATTCAGTAATAATCAAACCGGCAAGTCTATTTCCATACACCCAAGAGTAGATAAATTACATTCCATAATTAACTATATCGGATCTGAGTATGTTGACACTGTTTCAAAAAGCAAATTGGTTGAAGCTGCCATTCCCGCTATGTTAAAAGAACTGGACCCGCATTCTGTTTACATCCCTGCCAGGGATTTTAACCGGATAAATGAACCGCTTGAAGGAAATTTTGATGGGATTGGTATCGAATTCAATATGCCTGAAGATACTGTTGTGGTGATGAATACAATTCCGGGAGGACCATCAGATAAAGTGGGTATTATTCCCGGTGACAGGCTAATCACGGTTAATGATTCAATAATTGCCGGAGTAAATATGCCTACTGAACAGGTGATAAAGAGGCTAAAAGGACCAAGGGGTTCAGAGGTAAATGTTATTGTTAAAAGAAACGGATTAAGTGAACTACTTGAGTTTGAAATAATCAGGGATGCAATTCCTCTTTATAGCGTTGATGTTGCTATGATGATCAATGATAATACCGGCTATATCAAAATAAATAAATTTTCACGAACTACTTTCGAAGAGTTCCTCGAAGGAATTAATAAGCTGAAGAATAAAGGTCTTCAGAAACTAATTGTTGACCTGAGAGCTAATGGTGGTGGTTATATGGATGCAGCAACAAATATTGCTGACCAATTCCTTGAAAAAGGAACCCTGATTGTTTTTACCCAGGGAAGAGCCCGTCCAAGAAATGAAATAACTGCTACTGATAAGGGTGCTTTTCTTACCGGTGATATTGTTTTTCTTATTGACGAATGGTCAGCTTCAGCAAGTGAAATATTAGCCGGTGCTATACAGGATAACGACCGTGGAACAATAATCGGAAGACGGTCGTTTGGGAAAGGTCTGGTTCAGGAACCTATGATGTTCTCAGACGGATCTGCCATGCGCCTTACTATAGCCAGGTATTATACACCAACAGGACGTTGTATCCAAAAGCCATATAATAATGGCAGCGATGAATATTACTCCGATCTGAATGAACGGTTTGAAAACGGTGAATTTGCAGAAAAAGACAGTATCCATTTTTCCGACTCACTTAAATATTATACACCCGAAGGTAAACTGGTTTTTGGTGGTGGTGGAATAATGCCTGATATTTTTATTCCAATCGATACTTCTTACGTAACGGGTTATTTCATGAAAATCCGGGCTAAAGGATTAATTTATCGCTTCACATTCGATTATTCTGATAAGAACAGGCAAGAATTAGAGAAATTTGAAAATTACAAAAGCCTTATTCATTACCTGGATCAAATTGGTGTTTATGAGAAATTTATCAAATATGCAGGTGAAAATAATGTGAAAGAAAATCCGGTTGATCTTCTAATTTCCGGAGATATTATCAAAACACAATTGTTCGCCTATATTGCCCGCAATTTTTTTGACAACGAAGGGTTTTATTCTGTTTATGCCAAATCAGACCGAACCCTGCAGAAAGCAATTGAGTTCCTTGGTAAATAGAGCAAAGAGCAAAGAGCGAAGAGCATAGGGCTAAGGGATATTCCAATATTCCAGCATTCCAATATTCCCCCATTTTTTATTTTTTTATCATTCAAATCGTTAGGTTAATGTAATTTCCTTTTTATTTATATTATTTTATATTTACATTGTATTTTTTGTCGAAATTGTTGTCATTTAACTAAAATATTTATCTCATGAAAGTAACAAGTAGTTTTCAAAAAGCCGTTTTCAGATTAGCTCTTACTACTATTCTAATCTCTTTTCTTTCTTTTCAAGGCTTCGCTCAGTTATCAGGAACATATACCATCGATCCTGCAGGAGGAAGTTTCGCAACAAAAAATTGCAAATCGTTCGGAGAAGCAGTGGATTCATTATTGTCTCCGACTCAGAGTGTGACTGGGCCAGTTGTGTTTAATATTGCAGACGGTACCTATAATGAACAGATACAATTAAATCAAATTTCCGGTGCAAGTGCTGTAAATACAATCACATTCCAGTCTGCATCCCTTGATTCAACTAAAGTTATCCTTACATATTCATCTTCTGCCTCTGATGCCAATTGGACATTCAGGTTAAACGGGGCTGATTATGTCATACTAAGAAAAATGACATTTGCTGCAACCGGTGATTACTATGGCAGAATTATTAATATTAATGGAAATGCCAGGTATGATACAATTGAAAACTGTCAGTTTTTCGGATATAATACAACATCCTCGTACGATAATTTAGCCCTTATCGGTTCATGGGATGATTATATTGAGAATTTAGTTATTCAAAATAATCTTTTTGCAGATGGGAGTTTTGGTCTGCGTCTGGATGGAGATAGCCAATCTAACCTTTCACCCGGACTTAAAATCCTGAATAATAAATTTATCGGTCAAAGTCAGTATGGGATGTGGCTTAGATATCAGGATGCACCGGTAGTAAAAAATAACATTTTCAATCTGGACAAAGATCCGGCATGGGGTATCCGAATGGAATATTGCGATAATGCGTTTGAGCTCTCAAATAATGAAATCTATTTTACCCAAGGTGATTGGGGTATATATCTATATTATTGCGACGGAGCTTCTTTAACAAAGGGACAAACAGCGAATAATGTTGTTTCAATACAGGGAATTGGTGGTAATTCAAGTGGAATATATTTATATAATTGTACTTATCAGAATATTTATCATAACAGTGTTTATTTATCTAAAACTGCTACAGGAACATCATCTGATAATGGAGCTTTTGGTATTTCAGGAAGCTCGAATATTGATATTAGAAATAACATATTTGCCAATTTTGGCGGTTTTTATGCTTATAATGTTAGAACCAGTACAAATGTTACTTCTGATTATAATAACTATTTTGCAACCGGTAATTTCCTTGCAAACTGGACCAATCGTTGTGATGACCTTGCTGCTCTTCGGGCGGCTAACAGTTCCGATGCTAATTCAGTATCGGTAAATCCAGCATTTTTGTCTGCAACCGATCTGCATACCACTACTTTCAGGCTTGAGGGTTTAGGTGCAACTGATGTTGGTATTACAACTGATATAGATGGTGACGCGCGCGCAGGAACATTTGATATGGGAGCAGATGAATTTACAGGCGCAGGGATCGCCATGGCAGGTCCCACCTATACTATTGGCGGTACTACACCTGACTTTGAAACTTTTGGTGAGGCTACCGACTCATTATTTGAGGTAGGTATATCAGCACCCATAACTTTTAATGTCAGAGATGGCAGCTATAATGAGCAAATAGAAATATTACCTATTGATGGCACTAATGCAACCAATACGGTGACTTTCCAATCGGAAACAGATGATTCTTCACAAGTTGAAATATCATATAATTCAGGTTCCGCTAATAATTATGTTCTGAAATTTCAGGGGGCTCATTATACTACATTCAAGAAGATGACTATTTCTGCAACTAATGCAACTAATTCAGTAGGCGTATGGTTTGGCGGAAATGCACGTAATAATAATCTTTTAAATTGTATCATTACTGCTGATATTACCGGCACTACCTATAACGGAGCGGTAGATTCATATCGAGCGAATCTTGATAGTATTGTAGTAGCAAATAATCTTATTACAGGTGGCAGGTACGGAGTAATATTACATACCGATGATGCCAATGTTATTGCAAAAGGCACAAAAATCCTCAACAATGAAATCATTGATCAGGCACGGTCTGCCGGCCGTGGTATTTATTTAAGGAATCATAATTCCCCTGAAATAAATGATAACATTATTAATGATTCTGAGAGTTATGATTATTATGCAATTAATTTGCGAAGTTGTAATGATACTTTAAAAATATTAAGAAACAAAATTACTTCTGATAATACTAATGGGGGAATAAGATTATATGAATGTATCGGTACTTCATCAAAAAGAGGATTAATAGCCAATAATTTCGTTGACATCGGAGGAACCTCCTATGCATATGGTATATATACCTATAACTCAGACTTTCAGAATATTTTTAATAATTCGGTTCGAATAACAAGTTCTCATTTGACCTATGGAAGAGCTTTTTTCAATAGTAATGGATCAAGTAATATAATATTAAAGAATAATATCTTTTCAAATTTTGGCGGTGGATATGCTTTTTATACTACAGGAACTACGGATATCGATGCTTCATCTGACTACAATGACTATTACACTACCGGAAATTATCTGGCTTACTGGGATGGGACAAACAAAAACGAATTATCTGATTTTCAAACGGCTGCAACTCCTCGCGAAGCAAACTCCATATCAGCAAATCCGTCATTTGTTTCAAGCACAGACCTTCATGCTACAAGTTCCTTTATAAATGATTCAGCAACAGTATTAGCTGAAGTTACTGATGATATTGACGGAGAACCCAGGCATGCTACAACTCCGGATATCGGGGCTGATGAGTTTACTACGGCAACGGCACCTTTAGCCGGAGGTACATATACAATAGGGGGGACAACACCTGATTATGCCACATTTGCTGCTGCTGTAGATGATCTGAACTCGCTTGGTATTGCAGGTCCGGTGGTATTTGATGTAAGGAATGATACTTATAGTGAGCAGATCAGCATCGGTGATATTAATGGAGCGAACGAAACGAATACCATTACTTTCCAGTCTCAATCAGGCGATTCAAGTCTTGTGGAATTAACCTATGCTGGTAGCATAAATTATAAATATGTGGTTGAACTTATTGGCACTGATTATATTACATTTAAAAACATGACCTTCTCTGCCACCGGTACAACATATTCACTGGTGTTTTACTTTCGTGCCGGTTTGAACAATGTCACAATTTCCAATTGTGCTATTAATGGAGTGGTAGGTTCAGGAAGTGAATATGACAGATCAGTTTTTTATGCAGGTAATGCTGTCTTTACAAATCTAACAATTGAAAATAATTTAATCTCAGGTGGGAGAAGCGGGATATGGCTTCAATGTGATAATAATAATTATAGCACCGGGACAAGGATCCTTAATAATTCGTTTTCCGGTCAATATTATGACGCAATTTATCTGAGATATCATGATGCACCAAAGGCAGACAGCAATTATGTGTATAATTCAACAGGCAATTATTTTTGGGGTATTTATCTTCGTAATTGTTCCAATGATCTGTCAATACAAAAAAACATTATTAATTCTACTCAAAGAGATGGCGGTATTATTCTTTATGATTGTATCGGAACCACTTCTAGTCTCGGACTTGTTGCAAACAATTTTGTTGATATTGGGGGAACAAGTTATGCATATGGAATACATACAACCGGTTCAAATTATCAGCGAATTTACTATAACAGTGTCCGTATTACCAGTACACATACAACGTATGGCAGGGCATTTTACAATTCTAACGGATCAAATATTGATGTGCAAAATAACGTATTTAGTAATTTTGGTGGCGGGTATGCTTATTATACCAACAGTACCACTGCTATAACAACATCCGATTATAACGATCTTTTTGCTACAGGTAATAATGTTGGTTATTGGAATGGTGCCAGAACTGATCTTACTGCATTCCAGATAGCCAGTACCAAAGATGCCCATTCACTATCAGTTAATCCTGTTTTTGTGTCAGCCACCGATATGCATGCTACCAGCTCATATATCGATAGCGCCGGAACAGTTTTAGCTGTTATTACCGATGATATCGATGGTGAACCGAGAGATGCAACATACCCGGATATTGGTGCTGATGAGTTTACGCCTACAGAATTCCCATTAGCAGGAGAATATACCATTGGAGGAACAACTCCTGATTATGCAACATTTACTTTAGCTGTTGAAGATCTGAATAATCTTGGTGTTGATGGTCCGGTAACATTTAACGTGAGAACCGGAACCTATGTTGAACAAATAGAATTATTCGAAATCGCAGGGGCTTCTGTTACAGATACCATTATATTCCAATCGGAAACAGGCGATTCTTCTGATGTAACCCTGACCTATGATGCACAATCATCGGCAGAAGATTATATTGTAAAGTTAACCGGGACAGATTATATTACTTTTAAAAGTATGTCTTTAATAGCTACAGACAACACCTGGGCCACAATAGTGGTTTTAAATGGAAGTGTTAATAATCTGAATATCCTGAATAATATTATTTACACAAGCAATTCAGCTAATTCATCCGTGATTTTATCTGCTGATGGAAATGTTACCAATAATATCCTGATAAAGCAAAATATCATTGGAGAAGGGGGCACAGGTATATATATGAATGGAAATAATTCAACCCATTCAGGGAATGTGCAAATTATTGATAATATAATAACTGATCAAACAAGCTATGGAATATACCTTGAAGACCAGAAAGGGTCAGTAATTCTTGGAAATGAGATAAGCGCCAACGATTATTCATATACCGGTATTTATTTGAATGACTGTGATGAGGATATTGTTATAAAAGAAAACAGGATATCAAATGACAATTATTCAACAGGAATTTATTTATACTATTGTAATGGTACTCTTGTTAAACAGGGTCTTATTGCAAATAATTTTGTTTCTATTCAGGGAGCTTCTTATGCTTATGGTATTTATATGTATTATTGTGAGTACCAGAACATTTATTACAATTCCGTAAATATTGCAAGCACATATTCCTATGTTGACAGTAAACCGGCATTCTATGTTTCAGGGGGAGCAGATATTAATGTTAAGAACAATATTTTTGCCAACACCAAAGGTGGTTATGCCTATTATATAAATACAACAGCGGCTATTGAAACATCAGACAATAATGATCTCTATTCAACTACCGACATCGCATACTGGGATGGTGCGGCACGGACTAATCTGGCAGCTTTGCAATCAGAAAGTGGCATGGATGCTAATTCTGTTTCAGCAGATCCACTGTTTGCATCAGAAACCGATCTGCGTACTGCACAGGCAATCTTTCACCAGGCAGCAACTCCTGTTTCAGAAGTAACCGATGATATTTTCGGTCGTGCAAGAGATGTAGCTACACCTGATATTGGAGCAATGGAGTTTGATTGTGTTCCACCAACTTTTAATGTTTCTGTGCCAACAGTATGCTTTGGTGACAGTTCGGTATTTACAAATAATTCAACAAATGTTGCTTTCGGCTCCACCTACAGTTGGGACTGGGATTTAGACTTTAATCCTGATACTACTTTTACTGCCTCTAATACCGTTATTAAGCACAAATTTAATACGTCAGGTCAACATTCTGCTTATCTGATAATATCCCAAATTGCCGGTTGTAATGATTACGATACAATTTATGCTAATGTCAATCCTTCACCGGTATTGGCAATCACTATTCAGGGAGCTTATTGTGATTCTACAAACGGGCAAGCCACTGTTGATGTAACTG
>JAGGXD010000116.1 GCA_021163295.1 Bacteroidales bacterium | reverse complement strand
GTGTGTCAAATACCATGGTGGTTTTTGATTTATCAGCTACACGTATGTTTTCCGGAACTGAAAACACCCGCAGGAAAAGGAAAGCGGCAACAATTATAAGAATGATCACTGAAAACCACAAAAATAGTCTGTTTTCTTTTTGCATAATTTTTTATTCTATCTTTTTAAACATCCTGTTCCATCTTATTTTTCTTAAGCCCTTTTGGTTGGGATCGAGCGAAAAAAAAACGAAACTTGCTTTATGTAAACGGTAAATAACAATGTACATATTTTCGTAAATAAGAATGTACCTTTTTTAGCAATTAAGGATGTACACATTTTAGCAAATAAAGATGTACATTTTAGATTTCTCTCCTGTTTTTTCCTTTTAGAAAGCATGTTTCAACAGATGATAAAGCCCATGGGCTTTATCATCTGTTGAAGTAAGATTATTTTCCTTTATTGGCTTATTATTAACCAATATAAGGAAGTATCATTATGAATAAATTAATGCATAACCTGATCATGTATCATGAAATACACAGATTAAAAAGAAAAGGATTTAAGGCTACCCAAATAGGTACGCACTTAGTCCTTGATAGAAGAACCGTAAAAAAATATCTTATTATGAGTGAAGAAGAATTTTTAGAATTTAAACACAATCAAAGTGTACGAAGTAAAATACTGGATAGCTTTGAGGATTTTGTAAAAACCCGTCTGGAGAATTGTCCGGAGGCATCAGCAGCACAAATTCATGACTGGTTAAAGGAGCATCACAGCACTTTTATTGATGTCAGTGAAAAAACAGTTTTCAATTTTACGCTTTATATACGTAATAAGCATAGTATCCCAAAACCTTTCAATTATCGGGACTTTGCCCAGGTTGAAGAATTAGCCTATGGAAAACAAGCACAAGTCGATTTTGGGGAATACAATATGACCACAGAAGATGGTAATAGAAAAAAGGTTTATTTCTTTTCAATGGTACTCTCAAGGTCCCGATATAAATATTTAGTTTTTAGAGATAAATCTTTTGATACTCTCGCTGTTATTGATGCTCATGAGAAAAGCTTTTTTTATTTTCAAGGATTCACCGAACTGCTGGTTTACGATCAGGATAAATTAATGTTGGTTGCTGAAAACAAGGGAGATTTAATATTAACAGAGCAGTTCAGACAATATATAAAGTACAGGGGTTTTAAACTGCACTTTTGCCGTAAAGCCGATCCGCAAAGCAAAGGGAAAATTGAAAATGTGATAAAGTATATTAAATACAATTTCCTCAGGGGGCGCAAATTCATTGATTGCAATACATTAAACAGACAGGCGGTAGCATGGTTAGAACGTACAGCTAATGCAAAAGTACATGCAGCAACGAAAAAAATACCATACCAGCAGTGGTTAATAGAAAAACAACATCTAAAAGCATTTAATGGACTATTCTTACCACAAAAGCCACTGGTTCCATATACAGTTAGAAAAGACAACACGATTGCCTATAAAGGTAATTTCTATCGTCTGCCTTTGAAAACTTATGCAGGACATGGTACTGTGGTCTACGTTAAAACAGGCAAGCCTGATTTGGTTATCTATGATGCCAAGAACAACAAAATAGCTTCTTATAAGCCCTCTGAAGGGAAAGGTAGGCTGATTGGTAATAATAACTTCAAAAGGGATTATTCTTCAAAAATAGCCCCTCTGATGCAAGAGGTTGCAAGCCGGTTTAAAAACACAGAACAAGCCATCGGATATCTTCAAAAAGTCAAACAGGATAATCCGCGATATATCCGGGATCAGTTGCTTTTAATAAAAAAGGTGTCCAATACTTATGGTATAGAGTTAATAAATCAGGCATTGGATTTTTGTATTCAAAATAAAATATTCAGGGCTACTGATCTTGAAAGTGTAGCAAAAAAAATCCATACGGAAAACGATAACCCCGGTGATATTCCGGATACAATTACAATCAAAACTTTAAATAGTGATAATTTTAAAATAATACCACAAAAAAGCGACATCAAGGATTATAATAAATTAATGAGTTAAAACTATGCAATCAAAAACACAAATTATTACAAGTTATGCTTCTCAGTTAAACCTGGGAGGGATAAGAGAGCTTCTGGAAGATATTATCCGCCAGGCAGGTGAAGAAAAAATCAGTTATGCTGACTTTGCCTTAAAGCTCTTCAAAACTGAAGTTGACCACAGGGGAAAGCGTGACCTGGAAAGAAGAATTAAAGTTGCCAAATTACCTTTAAACCATGATCTTGATGATTATGATTTTTCTGTTACTAACGGGCTTCCTGAACCACAATTAAAGCAATTAAGGGAATGCATGTGGTTGGAGCAAAATTTTAATCTGATTTTTATGGGGCCTTCGGGTGTTGGCAAAACACGCATTGCCGCTGGTTTATGCTATGATGCCCTTGTAAAGGGATATAAAGCATACTTCAGGACTATTGAGCAGCTTATTGAAATGCTTAAAATGAAAGACATTACAAGGTCTGCAGGTGTTGAATATAAGAGACTTCTAAAAGCACATCTTGTGGTTATTGATGATATTATGCTATTTGCTCTTGACAAGCAACAAGCTGTGGCATTGTTCAACTTTGTAAATCATTTGCATGAAAAAGCTTCTTTTATTGTCACTACAAATAAAAGCCCTGAACAATGGGTGAAAATGTTAGATGATGAAGTAATTGCTACAGCCTTGTTGGACAGACTTCTATATCATTGCGAAGTGGTAAAATTATCAGGTAAAAGTTACAGGTTGAAAAACAGAAAGTCAATTTTTTAATATCAATATGAATACATTTTTATTAATCGTTCTTTGATTTTTTTGTATGTTTGAAAAAAGGAAAAAACAGACATTCTTATTTGCTGTTTTGTGTACATCCTTATTTGCCATTTTTTGTACATTGTAAGTTACTGCTTACACTTTACCGATAATATGATCTTCGGGTACAAAACCCCAGTAGCGGGAGTCGTATGAATCAGAATTAATAATCAGGAAAGTATCACCCGGCAAAGCTACAC
>JAGGXD010000151.1 GCA_021163295.1 Bacteroidales bacterium | reverse complement strand
TTCATAAATATTGAAAAATGATAATATTTATGAATACGTCAGGCTAATTTTGTTTATTTTTGTTTTTTTATAAGGGATAAAAAATGAATTTTGAAGAATTAACTGCAATCACTCCTATTGATGGCAGATATAGAAATAAAGTAAAAGAGCTCGAATTATATTTCTCGGAATTTGCCCTGATAAAATACAGAGTGAAAATTGAGATTGAATATTTTATAGCTCTTTTTGAAATTCCCCTAAAACAACTTTCAGGCTTTAACAAGAAGAATATATCTATTTTGCGATCTGTTTATCAGGATTTTACAATAGATGATGCCATGAAGGTGAAAGAGATTGAAAAAACAACCAGCCACGACGTAAAATCAGTTGAGATTTTCTTAAGGAAGAGGTTTGAAGAGTTAAATATTAACGGTTTTTCAGAGTTCATCCATTTTGGTTTAACCTCACAGGATATTAATAATACAGCTGTTCCACTTGCTTTGAAGGAGGCAATTTATAATATTTATTATCCTCATATCGGTAAAGTAATAGACCGGTTGAAAGAATTATCATCCGGATGGGTTGATATTACAATGTTAGCCCGGACACATGGACAACCGGCCTCCCCAACAAGATTGGGAAAAGAAATTGCTGTATTTATTGACAGGCTGGAAGCTCAGCTTGAACTGTTAAAAACAATTCCATTTTCAGCGAAATTTGGGGGAGCAACCGGAAATTTCAATGCTCACCATGTTGCCTATCCGGAAATTGACTGGATCTCTTTTGCAAACCATTTTGTTAATGATACCCTCAAACTCAAAAGGTCATGTGTTACCACTCAAATAGAGCATTATGATAATCTGGCTGCTTTGTTTGATAACCTTAGAAGGATCAACACAATTCTGATTGACTTTAACAGGGATGTCTGGACTTATATCTCAATGGAGTATTTTAAACAAAAAATTTCAGATAAGGAAGTTGGATCTTCAGCGATGCCACATAAGGTTAATCCTATCGATTTTGAAAATTCAGAAGGAAATCTGGGTTTGGCAAATTCACAATATATCTTTTTATCAGGAAAATTGCCGGTGTCAAGATTGCAGAGAGACCTGACCGATTCAACTGTTATCAGGAATATTGGTGTCCCTTTTGCACATACAATAATCGCTTTTAATTCGTTATTAACAGGGATGGGAAAGCTTATTGTTAATACTGATGCGATCTCAAAAGATTTGGAGAAGAATTGGATTGTTGTGGCTGAAGCTATACAGACCATATTGCGTAGGGAGGGTTTTACTAATCCTTTTGAGATGCTAAAGAAGCTAACAAGGACAAATAAACCTGTTGATAGAAAAGGAATTCATGAGTTTATTGAGAAGTTGGAAATAAGTGAAAAAATAAAAAAGGAACTACTAAGAATAACGCCTGAAAACTATACCGGTCTGTAAGCATTTAATATACGTTGCTGAGTTTGAAATTGTTTAGAAAAATATTAAAGCTGTTAAAACCTTACCTGGGGTATTGTTCCAGGAATGTTTTATTTAATATTTTGTCTGCGGTCTTTGCTCTGTTTTCCTTTACTATGATAATCCCATTCCTGGGTATTCTGTTTGAGAACCAGCCGTATGTAACCGAACCGATTCCCTTTAAATTGTCTGCTGAGGGTATTGAGCAGAATTTCGGTTATTATATGACCCTGATAATTGAACACTATGGAAAGGCCAATGCATTGATGTTTGTTAGCATCACAGTGATTATTATTACATTATTTAAAAATGGATTTAAATATCTTGCTAATTACTATATGACTCCCATCCGGACCGGGGTAGAAAGAGACTTGAGAAACAATATTTATAATAAAATTCTAAGGCTGCCTCTCTCGTATTATACTGAAGCAAAGAAAGGAGATGTAATGTCCCGGATTTCAGTAGATGTTAAGGAGATTGAACTTTCCATCATGAGTTCCCTGGAGATGCTTTTCAGGGATCCTATTACAGTTGTTTTATTTCTTGGATCCATGTTTATATTGAGTGTGCATCTTACACTTTTTGTATTGATTTTGCTTCCTGTCAGTGGTTTGATCATTGGGCGTATTGGTAAAAACCTTCGGAGTACATCATTTAGAGGGCAGAAGAAAATGGGGGATATACTGTCTCTTATCGAAGAAACTTTAACAGGTTTAAGAATAATAAAAGCTTTTAATGCTGAAGAAAAAGTAATACAGCGATTCAATTCCGCGAATAATTATTATACACGCATCATGAATAAGGTTCACCGCCGGCAATATCTTGCGCCGCCACTTAGTGAATTTCTTGGTACAGCAGCACTTATGGTCCTGATGTGGTACGGAGGAACTCTGGTACTGGGAGACGCAACCAGCCTTTCACCTGGAACCTTTATTGCTTTTATTGTGATTTTTTCCCAGATTATCACTCCGGCAAAGGGATTTTCTACGGCCTATTTTAATATACAAAAAGGTTTAGCATCGGCTGAGAGAGTGAATCAGATATTGGATGCGCCAATAACCGTTAAGGAAAAACAAAAGCCTGTACCAATTACCGGATTTAATCATTCAATTGAGTTCCGAAATGTTTTTTTCAAATATGAAAATGATTATGTTTTGGAAAACATAAACCTTACCATTGAAAAAGCCAAGACTGTTGCATTGGTTGGAAAATCAGGAGGAGGAAAATCGACTATTGCCGATTTAATACCAAGGTTTATGGATGTCACATCAGGACAGCTTTTAATTGATGGTATTCCTATAGAAAATTTCAGCTTGTTTGACTTACGAAACCTGATGGGAATTGTTAACCAGCAACCAATATTGTTCAATGATTCCTTTTATAATAATATTGCATTTGGCATGGATAGAGCCAGCAAAGAGGATGTAATAGCAGCTGCGAAAGTTGCGAATGCACACAAATTTATTATGGAAACTGCCAAAGACTATTATACGAATGTGGGTGATGCAGGAAATAAATTGTCGGGAGGCGAAAAACAAAGAATTAGCATTGCCAGGGCAGTTCTCAAAAACCCGCCCTTCTTAATTCTTGACGAAGCTACATCTTCTCTTGATACCGAATCGGAGAGTCTGGTGCAGGAAGCTATCCTTAATCTTATGAAAAACCGTACATCAATCGTAATTGCACACAGATTATCAACAATAAAGCATGCCGATATTATCTGTGTGGTTCATGAAGGGAAAATTGTGGAAAGGGGAAAACACACTGAACTGCTAAAAATGAAAGGTTATTATTACCGTTTACATAACCTGCAGATGTTTTGACATGGAGGAAGGGAATAGAGGGAATAGAAGGAATAATGGAAGAAGAGAGGAAGAACTATTAATACTAACTTTTAACTTGTATAAATTATGAAGGTTTGCGGATTCGGTTTTGTCAGGAATGCTGTTAAGTACAGTTTTCCCGTTGTTGAATCGGTAAAATCTATTTTACCAGTTTGTGATAAATTTATTATAAGTGTTGGAGAATCTGAAGACAATACATTAGATCTTGTTCAAACTATCTATTCAGATAAATTGAAAATTATTCATAGTGTATGGGATGACAGACTGAGAAAGGGGGGTGAAGTTCTGGCGATTGAAACAAACAAAGTCTTCGATGCTATTCCTGAAGAATACGACTGGGTGTTTTATATGCAGGCTGATGAGATTGTACACGAAAAATTTCTTGGAACAATTAGAGAAGCCATGGAAAAATACGTTGATCAGCCTGAGGTGGAAGGTTTTTTGTTCAAATACCTTCATTTCTTTGGTTCTTTCCGTTATGTTGCTGATTCAAGATCATGGTACAGGAGAGAAGTCAGGGTGATAAGGAATGATAAAAACATCCGCTCTTTCAGAGATGCACAGGGCTTTAGAAAAAACGGCAAGCAGTTAAGGGTGAGGGCATTGGATGTTTTTATATATCATTACGGATGGGTAAAGCATCCAAAAATAATGAGGGATAAGGCTCTTAATAACCGTCGGTACTGGCATCCGGATGAAGACATTGAGAGTGGGACATATAAACAGTTTCACAAAGAACAATTTGATTTCACCAAAGTTGATTCTATCCGGGAGTTTGACGGAGATCATCCGGCAGTGATTAAGGGACTGATTAAAAAAATGAACTGGGATATTAAATTGGATATTCATAAAAAGCAATTTGACCTGAGAAATAAATTACTTCACTGGATTGAGAAGCAAACCGGTAAGAGACTTTTTGAGTATAAAAATTATAAACTTATTGAGTAAGAAGTTAAGTAAGGTGAATGGTTATTTTAAGATACCAATACCAATTCCTGCAGTTGGAAAAACACCGGAATAATCTATATTATACCATTTTTTATACTTTGTTGGTCCGGATTCATCATCATATTTACTTAATCTAATATTCCCACC
>JAGGXD010000193.1 GCA_021163295.1 Bacteroidales bacterium | reverse complement strand
GGTCTGGATGACCTGACGAGCAATGATCTGGTAATTAGTCCGGTAACAGGCATAAATCCATATCCTGAAGCACCGGATATCAATATGTACTCTTTTGAGAACAGGATATTTATTGAATGTTCTGATCCTGAGAAACTGAAAGAAGTTGCCATATACAACATTCTTGGCAGTGAACTGATAAGAAGAAAACTCGATAAAAATCCTCTTAATGAAATTAGTTTGGATATGCCCGGCAATTATTACATAATACGGGTGTATACAACAGATAATAAAATATATAGCAAGAAATTATTAATTTATTTAAGATAATAATTAACCCCCAGGAATCATGAAATCATTTAACAGTAAACTTTATGTTAACCAGGTTTTAACCATAGCATTAATTTCTTTTTTGTATATGATTTTGTCTGACGGTCTGTTTGCACAGAATGTAGCTATAACAGATGATGATGGTTACACGGTAAATGCAGCTGCAATGCTGGATGTGAAATCGGTAAATAAGGGATTATTGGTTCCCAGGGTAGCGCTTGTAAGTACTACTGATCCTATAAGCGTAACAAAACCTGCAGGGTTGTTGGTATGGAATACATCAACCTCCGGTTCTTATCCCGACCCGGGATTTTATTACTGGTCTGGCTCTAACTGGGTTAAAGTGGGAAGCAGCGCCCTTGATTTTCAGGACGGATTAATAAAGACAGGGAATATTGTATCACATGAAGATCTATCTTCTCAGGCAAGTATTAATAATAGTAATGGCACAGTAATACAGGATGTTTCATTGGGATCTTTAGGACATATTACAGGATTGGGGTCTTATAATCTTGATAATCGTTATTATACTGAAACCGAGGTTGATAATCTTATATCAGGAGAGATCCTGTGGGATGAAAACAGTGGGAGAATTTATCCGGTTACTTTAAGTAATGATGTTGGAATTGGAACAAATGCCCCTCTGCATAAATTACATGTTGTTGAAAATGTGAATATTATAGATGGAACAGACGGAAATTTCCTGGATATTCAAAACTCAAATGCTAGCTATGATGTAATGTCCGGAATCCGCTTTCAGAACGGTACTTCAACAAATACATTTAAAGGAGGTATATTTTACAGAGACACTTTGTCATGGGGAAGAGGTGATATGATTTTTGCTAATAACCCTGTAGGTTCATCAGGAAATGTGACATTTGGAGATGCCCGGATGGTAATTAGAAATGAAGGTAAGGTGGAAATTTTAGGAAATCCAGCGGCTGATGTAGATGATCCCTTGCTGGAAGTAAGAAATAAGGATGGCGAACTGGTTTTCGGAGTGTATAATGAAGGAGTAAGAATTTATGTTAGTGATGCTCCCGGAAAAGGGCTTAAAGGAGGTTTTGCTGTTGGTGGTTTTAACTCATCGAAAGGAATAACTAATGAATATCTGAGGATTACACCAGATACTTTCAGGATCTATGTTGATGATACAGGTACAGGTGGTAAAGGGCTTAAGGGAGGCTTTGCGGTTGGTGGTTTTGGTTCTTCCAAAGGACTTACAAACGAGTACTTCAGGGTTTCACCCGACAGTGTAAGGATCTATGTTGATAATGACCCCGAAACGAAGGGCTTGAAAGGTGGGTTTGCCGTTGGCGGTTTTAATTCAAGCAAAGGATATGAGAATGCAATAAATTTTATGGATATCACACCGGAGAACTATTTTATTGGTCACGAAAGTGGACAGAAGATAACTAACGGGGAGTATAATACTTTCTTTGGGTTTGAAGCCGGATATTCAACCGAAGGGGGTATTGAAGTAAGCCCCGGGCAATGGGAAGGATGTAACAATATATTCATTGGTTACCAATCGGGATACGATAATATTACGGGTTATAAAAATGTCTTTATTGGTTATAAAAGCGGAGCGAATAATACATCAGGGGAAAAGAATATTTTTATAGGAAATGCAAGCGGTGAATTTAATACAACAGGAGGTTATAATTCATTTATTGGTTATAATGCCGGTATTGTAAATTCTACCGGAATAGGAAACACATTTTTAGGATCAAATTGTGGGTTTTATAATTCAACCGGGGCATTTAATACATGTTTGGGATCCCATACCGGGGAATACCTTGATGCATGTAGTGCCAATACATTTATTGGCACGTATAGTGGTCACGGTGGTGGATTTCCCGGGAGTTATCCAAGTACAAAAATTACGGGTAATTACAATACTTTCCTCGGATACAGGTCGGGTTTTGACAATTTGAGCGGAAGTAATAACACTTATCTTGGATATCAAAGCGGGCACGGGAATGCAAGTGGTTCGGGAAACGTATTTATCGGATCCGAAGCCGGTTATAATGAAGCGGGAAGCAATAAGTTATATATTGACAATACCAACACAACCACACCTCTGATATATGGTGATTTTGCAAGTGATGTATTAAGATTTAATGCGAATGTTGGAATTGGTAGCACTAGCACATCAGCAAAACTGTATGTTAATGGTACAGGAAATGAGTCTGCAATCAGAACTTATAATACCGATAATAGCGGTAACAATTATGGAATAATAGCCTATGCAGGTTCAACGGGAACTAATAATGCACGGGCAATTTATTCCAGGGTATACAGGAGTGGATCCGGGACATATTATTCAGGTTATTTCCTTGACTATGGTACAGGAGGTACTTATGAGGGTTTATATGCCGATTATCGAACCGGAGATGCAATTGATCTGGCAGAATATATTTATGATACATATAACAATCTTGAAAAAGCCGACGTGGTTGTTATTGATAAAAACAATGATGAGAGTGTTGTACATAATTCAGAACCATATTCTGCAAATGTTGCCGGTATAGTATCAACCAAGCCTCATCTTGTTATGGGAATGGAACTGATTAAGGATGAAGAAACCGGGGAAGAAATTCCCGGAGTCAATGCAGTTCAGCTATCCCTGGCTGGCCGGGTCCCCGTGAAAGTTACTGATGAAAACGGACCGATTAAAAGAGGTGATTTCCTTACCTCTTCTTCTATACCGGGCTATGCTATGAAATGGACACTGCTTGATGTGAATGAAGCTAAGAATTTTGAAGGTTTAAAAATAATACTTGCAGAGAATGAGAGAAGAAGAAATGCCGTTATTGGAAAGGCACTTGAAGAACATATTTCAGGAACAGGAAAGATTGTGGTTTTGATAGGTTTGCAATAAAAAGCCGAATTTGCCCGATATCCCGGGTGCATAACCTGTGAATTGGGAAAATGAAAACGGAATAAATATACCATATTTGTTTTTTTGATCTGCAAATTTTAAGATCATGGTATTCAGAAAAAAAATCAATTCAATAATAATTCTCTACTTTCTATTCTGTCCTTTTACTCTTTTCTCGCAGGAGAATTCTGTTGTTGATAGTATGTTGTCTGTTCTGGACAATAGTGTTGGAGATACTAACAGGGTGAATACTCTGAATTCACTGGCAGAGGAGCTTAGGAAAACAGATGCTGTGCAGGCTACCAAATATGCAGAAGAAGCTCTGACTTTAAGTAACGAACTTAATTACAAAAAAGGTATTGCCGGTTCATACTTCTCGCTGGGCAGGGTTTACCGTGCTCAGTTTAACCTTACGGAAGCAAGGGGTTACTACCTTAAGTCTGTAGAGGTTTATAAGGAGCTTGGAGATCATGAAGCGGTGGCGGATATCACAAATAAAATCGGCATAACTTATGGCATCCAGGGAGATTATGAAAAAGCCCTTGATTTTTTTAACAGAAGTATGGAAGCCAATAAAAAACTTGGTGAAAAACAAAAAATAGCTGACTGCCTGAATAATATTGGGAATGTCTATAAGTACCTTGGAAATTATCCTGAATCGTTTAAAACATACAACAAAGCGCTAAGAATTTATGAGGAGCTTCATGATACGGGTGCAATAGCAATGTGCTATAACCATTTTGGGATACTTCACGATTACCAGGGTGATTACAAACAGGCACTTGATTACTATTTTGAATCACTCAGGATGCGGGAGATCGTAGGAGATATTGAAGAGATAGCCGCATCATACAGTAATATTGGAATAGTATTTACTTACCTGGGTGAATATGAACAGGCTCTTGAATATCAGTTAAAAAACCTGAAACTTAATAACGAAATTGGTCAGAAGAGAGGTGCTGGCATTGCGTACACTAATATTGGAAATATCTATGAAAAACTGGGAAAATCTGACCAGGCACTGGAGAATTTTGTTAAAGGAATGGAAACACTGAAAGAGATCGGTGACATGCAGGGTGTAACAGATGCATATTTTAATATTGGAGAAGTATGGCAAAAAAAGGGAAACTACGAGGTAGCATTGCAGTATCAAAATAAAAGTCTGGATATTGCTAAAGAGATAGGATATAAGCAGGGAGTTGCCAATAGTTGTTATAGTATTGGTTCTGTTTATAACAAAACCGGAGAGTACACAAAAGCTGTTAGGTTTCTTAACAGGTCGATTGGTATTGGGGAGGAATTAGGAATGCCGGAAATTATAATGGCTGCTTCTGAAGTACTGAGCAATGTTTATGAAAAGCAAAACAATTTCAGAAAGGCATATAATTTCCAGATTCTTTTTAAACAGATGAGCGACAGCCTGAATAACGCTGAAAATCTGAAGAAGATCACCCAGCTTGAGATGCAATATGAATTTGATAAACAACAGGAAATACAGAAAATTGAGCAGGAGCAGGAACGTACTAAACACAATGCTGAAATAAAGCAACAAAAACTTCAGAAAAATATCCTTTTCGCCGGCATTGTTGTGGTACTGTTATTCGGATTTATATTACTCAGAGGCTATTTCCAAAAGAAAAAAGCTAATGCAGAAAAGGAAGTTTTACTTAAAGAGATCCATCACAGGGTGAAGAATAATCTGCAGGTTATTTCCAGTCTTTTGAACCTCCAGTCTCACTCTCTGAAGGATGAAAAAATGAAATCTGCTGTAAAGGAAGGACAGAGCCGCGTGAAATCAATGGCGCTGATCCATCAGACACTTTATCAGTCTGACAGGTTGTCCAGGATAGATCTGCAGAACTATATCGAAAAACTGTTATCCTTTTTGTCTGATACATACAGGAATGATAAAAAAGATATAATAACCAGCATAAATGCTAAAAATATCAGTCTGGATATTGATACTGCAATTCCTCTCGGGTTAATAATAAATGAGCTTGTTTCAAATTCATTTAAACATGCTTTCAAAAACAGAACTAAAGGTAAAATCGATGTTGTACTGGAAAAATCCGGATCATCAGATTACAAGCTTATAGTATCTGATAATGGGATTGGATTGGCAAACAATTTAAATATTGAAAAAGCAGATTCGTTAGGATTAAAACTGGTAAATATCCTTACACGCCAGCTTAAAGGTGAACTAACTTTCCATAAAAACGATGTTATTTGCTTTTCGATAAAATTTAAGGATAAACTATAATTGCGCGTAAGTGTATTCACAAAATATATGGTTTGTAAAGAATATTTGCTATTTTTAGTGGATTGATCTTTATAGTTAGATTATGAGCAAGGTAAAAATACTGGTTGTTGAAGATGAATTAATTATTGCCGAAGATATCAGGATGATGCTTGAGAATCTTGGTTATGAGGTTGTTGGCACTGCTCCCGGTTATTCTGAGGCTATTGAATTAATGAATAAAGATCTTCCTGATGTTGTTCTGATTGATATCCTTTTAGCAGGGGAAAAGGATGGAATAACACTTGCAGAAACTATCAGGGAAAAATACAACCTGCCTTTCATATTTCTAACATCTCATTCTGATACTGCTACGGTTGAAAGGGCAAAAGCAGTATGCCCTGATGGTTATCTTGTTAAGCCTTTTGAAAAAAAGGACCTCTATACTTCCATAGAAATTGCATTTTCAAATTTTATCAGTAAGAGTGAAACGGAAGTTGAAAACGAGAATAGTTTTTTTCATAAGGACAGTATTTTTATAAGGAAAGATTACCTGTTAATAAAAATCCGTTTTGATGATTTAAAATGGGTTAAATCGGATGGTAATTATCTGGAATTATACTGTAAAGATGAAAAACATCTTGTTCGTTCCAGTATGAAAAATTTTGTGCAAAGATTACCCGCGAACCGGTTCCTACAGGTTCATAAATCCTATTTGTTGAACATTGAACATATCAAATCTATCGACCACAGGAATGTTAGGGTTGATGATGAATTGATACCTGTCGGAAGAGCTTTCCTTGATGATATAAAAAAGATTCTTGATATTCCATTGTAGACTGGTTCACGGCCCCTGGCTTCTAGTTGTTAATCAGGCTGTTACGGGTTTCGTGTTACGAGTTCCGGGTTAAGTGAAACTCTTCGTTCCTTCGTTCTATCGTTCCATCGCTCTTCTCTTTTTTTCGTCCCCCAAAACCTGTCGTTCATCCCATCGTGTGGTAGTTCACAACATTTTTTTGGTTCAGGCAATGTATTGATATATCTTATAGATGTTTAATACACAAATATCGAAATGCAATAATCAGTAAAAACCACATATTATGAAAACTGTTGTATTATCATTTATGTTTCTCGTTTTTTGGAATTTCTCTTTCTCCCAATCACTTTCACCAACGCTTATTTCCAGTGCAGGTGCGTATGCAGAAGGAAATGGTATTTCACTTTCTTACTCGCTTGGAGAGATAGCTGTTACAACTCTGACAACTGATAACCTGGTCCTGACACAGGGTTTTCATCAACCACAACTTACAGGAACAGGAATACCGGATAAGGTAGAGTTAGACTGGAAGGTTAATGCCTTTCCAAACCCGGTACAGGATCAGTTAAACATCTCAATCAGGTTGGAAAAACCTGTAGAGCTGAATCTTGCAATCTTCGACCTGACGGGTAAAAAATTATTGATTAAAAAGCTGGGCCAAATCCCTGCCGACTTTGATCATTCAATCGATTTTTCAGGTTTTGCCAACGGAATATACTTCCTTAGGATACAAACATCGGATAAAAAATATAACAGGATCATTAAAATACAGAAGCAGTAAGAAGGCTAAGACTAAGGCAGAGTCCGCAGGTAATTTTCGATTTCAAATTAGAAAATAAACCGGTCTGACCGGTAACAAAAACTATAAAGTCATGAAAATAAGAATCTTCTTTACTATTTACTTTCTACTATTTACTTTTTACTTATTCTCCCAGGTGCCGGAAAGCTTCAATTATCAGGCGGTTGCCCGTGATAATACCGGAGAGATACTACAATCACAGGCATTGTATGTAAAGATAGGGATACTGTCAGAGAGCGCGGCAGGCACATTGCAGTGGGAAGAGATACATGATGTTACTACTAATAGTTTTGGTTTGTTTACTATCCAGATCGGGACTGAAACCAGAACCGATGGTGATGCCCTGGAATTTTCAGCTATTGCATGGAATTCTGCAACACATTTTCTTAATGTACAGGTAGATGCCGGGAGCGGTTATGTGGATATGGGAACATCACAGCTCCTTTCAGTGCCATATGCACTGAGTGCCAAGTCGGTGTCTGATCTGAAGAATTTAATTATCCTTGGTCCTTCTGATCAGCCCGCCGATTCTGCTTTGTTTGAAGTGAAGAACAAAGACGGTCAGACTGTTTTTGCAGTATATAATGAAGGTGTACGTGTATATGTTGATGATTCAGGCGCCAAGGGACTGAAGGGTGGTTTTGCTGTTGGAGGATTCAGCTCGTCAAAAGGAGAAGGAGACTATATGATGATCTCGCCGGATAGTGTCAGGTTTTATATTGATACGGCAACCACAAAGGGTCTGAAAGGTGGTTTTGCTGTTGGTGGATTTAGCTCCAGCAAAGGGGCAAACCAGGAATTCTTACGAGTGACAGATGATAGTGTGAGGATTTATATTTCTGAAGAACCAGAAAAAGGTATGAAAGGAGGATTTGCTGTTGGGGGATTTAACCCTTCTAAATCAGGCACATCTAATTTTATGCAATTAACACCTGAGAACTATTTTATCGGGCATAGTGCAGGACTTTCAAATACAACAGGGTTATATAATTCGTTTTTTGGTTACAATGCCGGATACAATAATACGACCGGTGACCAAAACCTCTTTTTCGGATATGGTTCAGGATATTCCAACGAGGATGGGTTTAGTAATATTTTTATTGGAGATTCTTCAGGTTATGAAAATACTTCCGGCAGATTTAATGTCTTTGTTGGAAACAATACCGGACAGAAGAATTTAACCGGATATCAGAACCTAGCTTTAGGAGACTGGGCAGGCCATGAAAATACAACCGGACACCGTAATATCTTTTTGGGTGTTGCATCAGGTCTTTCTAATACTGAAGGCCAGTTTAATATTTTTATGGGAAACTGGGCAGGTGGTTTTAATTTAGTGGGGAATAATAATGTTTATTTAGGAGCTTATGCAGGACAAAGGACAGTAGATGGATCAGATAATATCTTTATGGGAACTTATTCCGGACGCTTTGCTGATTCAGTGCACTCAAGTATTTATCTTGGTAAAGAAGCAGGTTATAATTCAAAGGGTGATAATAATGTGTTTTTAGGCAATAGTGCCGGTTATGAAAATTTGTATGGTAACTATAATTTGTTTTTAGGACATTCAGCAGGTTATCATAATCAGGGAGGAAGTAGAAACATATTTATGGGTTATAATACAGGTTTTTCAAATACTTTCGGATATAATAACATTATGATTGGTGATTCTACAGGGTATCAAAATACGGACGGATTCAATAATATTTTTATGGGAAATAATGCCGGTAAATCAAATATCAATGGATTTCATAATGTTTTTATCGGACAGGAAAGTGGGTTTTCTAATGATGGTGGAAAGTGGAATATATTTATGGGGAATTATGCAGGGTACAATAATATCGATGGAGAAAGAAATATATTTATGGGCGATTCTGCAGGATATTCAAATACATCCGGACGTTGGAATGTATATGTTGGAAGTAATACAGGCAAAGCAAATACCACAGGTAACTCAAATGTTTTTATCGGTGATGGTGCAGGCGAAAACATTACTAATGGAGAAAGAAATATATTTATTGGAGACTATGCTGGCAATGCAAGTACAATAGGGAATAATAATATTCTTATGGGAGTCACAACCGGGAGAAATAATGAAGGCAGTTTTAATATTTTAATGGGAAACTGGGCCGGTTATTTTAACACTACTGGATCAGAAAATGTTTTTATCGGCTCATATTCAGGGGCATACAACAAAACAGGTTCTCAAAATATTTACATTGGTAAGTTGGCCGGTAATAAAAGCGATAGTGCAAATCTAAATATATTCATTGGAAATAGTAGCGGCTACTCAAATACCGGAGGTTCTGAAAATATTTTTGTTGGAAACACATCAGGACATAATAACACTATAGGGTATGGTAATACAATGATCGGGGGTGTATCCGGATACAGTAATACAGAGGGATATCAGAATGCATTTTTGGGAATATATAGCGGCAATGAAAATACAACCGGCTATTTGAATGTATTCATTGGAGCCGGAACCGGGGCCACAAATCAAACAGGATCCTCAAATGTTTACATAGGATCTAATGCAGGGAATAATGCAACTGGAAATAACAATGTGTTCTTAGGCAGGGAAGCAGGTTATAATGAACTGGGATCAAATAAACTTTACATTGAAAATACAGGGGCAGACAGTTCCTGGGCTCTTATATATGGAGAGTTTGACAATAATTTTCTTCGCTTTAATGCAGATGTGACAATCGCTGGAAATTTGAATTTCTCCGGTGCAGATAATTTTAATCTGTTCCTTGGTGATTCTGCCGGGTTTTTTAATACTTCAGGTAATCAAAATACTTTCATTGGCCATGAGGCAGGAAACTACAATGACTCTGGTCTCAGAAATGTTTTCGTGGGAACATGGGCAGGAGAGGCTAATACCACCGGTAACAGAAATGCTTTCCTCGGAAGAGCTGCAGGTCCTTCAAATACAGAGGGTAATAGAAATGTTTTCCTGGGAGAGAATTCAGGTTTTTACAACGAAACAGGAAGTGGTAATGTCTTCCTGGGAAATTGGACCGGGTTTGATAACACAGCTGGGGATTCAAGTGTATTTATCGGATACCATGCGGGTCAGTATGAAACCGCATCATATCGTCTCTACATTGAAAACAGCCAGGCAGATAGCGCAAATGCACTTATATACGGAGAGTTTAATAACGATATACTTATGCTAAATGCCACGGCCCATATCAGGGATGCACTTGTTCTTAAACCCAGAACAGATCCGCCGGCCAGTCCGGTTGAAGGAATGATGTATATGGATTCAGATGTTCATATATTATATGTATATGATGGGAATACCTGGCAGGCTTGCTGGTAAAAGCATAAAGAATCACAAACCGGTCAGACCGGTAACAAAAACTATAAAGCCATGAAAACAAAAATCTTTATTTCTATTATGTTATCATCAAAGTGGAAAAATCTTCTCTTAACTTTTTACTTTTTACTTTTTACTTTTTACTTATTCTCCCAGGCCCCCCAAGGCTTCAACTACCAGGCAGTAGCCCGTGATGGTGATAATGCCATTCTGGCTAATACTGCTCTCGAGGTAAAGATAGGTCTTTTGCAAGGCAGTGAAACAGGAACCCTTATTTGGGAAGAGATCCATTCGGTAACAACAAATGACATGGGACTCTTTACACTTAAAATCGGTGATACAAATGCTACAAACAGTGACGGCACTGCAGCAACCTTTTCAGATATAAACTGGGCAACCGGATCATATTACATGAAGGTAGAGGTGAATGATGGAAGCGGATATGTTGATATGGGATCAGCGGAACTGCTATCGGTACCGTACGCTTTGTTTGCTGAAGAAGGAAACGAAGGATCTGCAGGTGCCCAGGGAGAACAGGGTGAGCAGGGCACGGCAGGCGCTCAGGGAGATCAGGGTATTGCCGGTGAACAGGGATTACAGGGAGACCAGGGATCCCAGGGTGAACAGGGAGCAACAGGTCAACAAGGTCCGGTAGGTGCCCAGGGAGAACAAGGAACAACCGGTTTGCAAGGTCCGATTGGCCCTCAGGGTCTTCAGGGTTCACAGGGAGAACAGGGACTACAAGGCGACCAAGGTCCACAAGGAGAACAAGGCCTCCAGGGTGATCCAGGTACGCAGGGAATACAGGGTGTACCGGGTTCACAAGGTGTTCAGGGGGAACAAGGCATTCAGGGGATTCAGGGAATTCAGGGCCCGCTGGGACCGAAAGGAGATAAAGGTGATGCAGGGACCGGACTGAATAATCGTGGTGAATGGAATAGTGATTCAATCTATTACGAAGGGGATTATGTTTTTGATCGGTCAACCGCTGATCCATTGATTAATTCAATGTGGATTTTCCAGGGGACACCACCATATAATTCATTAACTCAACCGTACCAGGATACAGATAACTGGGTGGATTTTGAAGCACCCGAGGGTCCGCAAGGTCCCCAGGGAGAACAAGGGGTTCAAGGTGCACAGGGTGCGCTGGGTCCGCAAGGGACTCAGGGTCCGCAGGGACCGGAAGGGCCACAAGGACCAGAAGGTGATCCCGCATCTGATGACCAGATGCTTACAATTATCGGCCATGAACTGACAATTACAGGTGGCAATTCAGTGAATTTGCCTGATACGGCAAATGATGCTGATCACGATCCAATCAATGAGATACAGGATATATCTATAATTGGCCATGACCTGTCAATTACTGACGGTAGTACAATTACGCTGCCTGATAATGTTGATGATGCAGATCCTGATCCTTCCAATGAGCTGCAGGATATATCCATAGATGACCATAACCTTTCAATTTCTAACAGGAATACTATCACATTACCTGACAATGTAAATGATGCTGATGCCGATCCGGGTAACGAGATACAGATAATAAGCATTTCAAATGATACGATATATCTTAGTTCAGGTGGTTTTGTTAAACTTCCCGAAGATGAAGATCCCGATTCAACCAATGAAATTCAGGATTTGCAACTTGCAGGTAATAATTTAACTATAACAGAGAACGCATCAGCTACCACCATTGACCTCTCTCCATATCTTGATAATGAAAATTTATGGACGAAAAATGGGGATACAATTTATGTTACAGGTACCGATGTGGGCATAGGTACTTCAAGTCCCGGAGTGAGGTTACAGGTTAAGGGAGAAACAACAGATGATGAAGAGCCACTGTTTGAGGTAAAGAACAAAGACGAGCAGACTGTTTTTGCAGTGTATAATAACGGTGTACGTGTATATGTTGATGATTCAGGAACCAAGGGACTGAAGGGTGGATTTGCTGTCGGAGGATTCGGAGCGTCAAAAGGTGATGGGGACTATATGATGATCTCACCGGATAGTGTCAGGTTTTATATTGATACGGCAACCACAAAAGGACTTAAAGGTGGATTTGCAGTGGGGGGCTTTAGTTCAAGTAAGGGAGCCCCAACCACTGAATACCTGCGGATAACTGATGACAGTGTAAGGATTTATCTGAACAATTCGGAAAGCAAAGGACTTAAAGGTGGCTTTGCTGTTGGGGGATTCAATTCTTCAAAGGGAATTGGGAATGAGTATTTCAGGGTTACCCAGGACAGTGTACGGGTTTACCTTGACACAACAGATGCAAAAGGACTGAAAGGTGGTTTTGCTGTTGGCGGATATGGATCAAGCAAAGGGCCAATCAGGGAATTTCTCAGGGTTACAGATGACAGTACACGTATTTATGTACGTACTGACGGCTCGAAAGGTTTGAAAGGCGGGTTTGCAGTAGGCGGATTCAGTCCGGGCAAGAGTGGCCCGGCTACCGGATTTATGTATATGACTAAGGATAATTATTTTATTGGTCATAAAAGCGGACAGAAAACTACAGGTGGTTTATATAATTCGTTTATGGGTTATGAGAGCGGATATAATAACACCTTGGGAAGTAATAATTCTTTTATAGGTTATAGAACGGGTTATAATAATGAATTAGGAAATAGCAATACTTTTTTAGGTGATTCAAGTGGATTTGGTAATACAGAGGGATCAGGTAATCTTTTTGTGGGCAAAAACAGTGGTATCTCTAATACAACCGGAGATTATAATTCATTTATCGGTTATGAAAGTGGGTCTTCTAACGAAACAGGAGTAAGTAACTCTTTTGTTGGTAGTTATTCAGGGTATTCAAATACATTTGGTAGTTATAATTCGTTTATTGGTGAATCAGCCGGTTATAATAATATAGATGGTGAAGGAAATTCATTCATCGGGATTGATGCAGGTAATAAAAATACAGATGGAAATTATAATTCCTATTTAGGCTATCAATCGGGATATTCAAATATTAATGGTAGCTATAATTCTTTTGTTGGCTATCAGTCTGGTTACTATAATACTACAGGAAGTTATAACTTGTTTTTAGGATATCGGAGTGGATATGAAAACACCTTTGGTGGAGTTGCAGGTGACCAAGGAAAATATAATACTTTTTTAGGTTATAAATGTGGCTATAGTAATAAAAAAGGCTATCAAAATGTTTTTCTTGGTTATAATGCTGGTTATTCAAATACAACAGCTCCCTGGAATGTGTTTTTGGGCTATCAGGCAGGATATAAAAATACAACAGGTTATTCTAATGTTTTCATTGGAATGGAAGCAGGAAAATTAAATACAACAGGTTTTCATAACGTTTTATTAGGTGTCAGGGCAGGCCAGTCAAATACCACAGGAAATTCAAACGTTCTTATAGGTGCTCTGGCAGGAGGTGCAAATACTACGGGATTTGATAACGTTTTTCTTGGCGATAGAGCAGGTGAAAAGAATACAGAAGGATGGGATAATATTTTTTTGGGGAAATATGCCGGACGTCTTAATATAACAGGTGATTACAATGTATTTATTGGCTTCAAGGCAGGATATTCAAATACAACTTCTGACAATAATACTATGCTTGGCAGTTATGCAGGATATTCAACAACGGGGTCTAACAACGCTTTCTTAGGCAATCGAACAGGGATGCTTAATACAACAGGAAGTTATAATGTTTTTCTGGGTGTAAATGCAGGATATTCAAATACAACGGGAAGTTATAATGTTTTTGTTGGAAGATCAGCAGGAAATACTAATCAGACGGGCACAAAAAATGTTTTTCTTGGTTTCACCGCAGGACTTAATGAGAAAGGTTCAGAGAAACTTTACATTGAAAATTCAAATGCCGATTCTGCAAGCACTCTTATATGGGGTGATTTTAGTTTAAATCTTTTAAGATTAAATGCTGAAGTTGGTATAGGTAGAACTCCGGTGACAAATGATCTCGAAGTAGAAGGCACAGCCTCAAAAGAAACAGCCGGTGATTGGCTGGCTAATTCAGATATTCGAATCAAAACAGACATCTGTGATATAGAAAACTCATTAGACAAAGTCCTGGAATTACGTCCTGTTATTTTTAGATATAATGAGAGTTGGAAAGAGAAACATCCCGGAATAGAGGATAAGACATATTATAACTTCATTGCCCAGGAGTTTAAACAGGTTTTTCCTGAAGCTGTACAGGGCAGTGGAGAATACCTTGAAGGAGATCCAGATGAAATATTGCAGATAGATACATACCCTGCACAGGTCGTTACAATTAGGGCTGTCCAGGAACTTATTCTGGAAAATATGGAACAACAAAAAATGATAAATGACCAGCATAACAGGATCGAGTCACAGCAATCCGAAATTGATCAACTTAAAGAAATGGTGAACAGGCTGCTTAAGGTAGTAGAGCCTGAACCGTAGAACAATTATCAAAAAATACATATCATATAAAAACCGGTCAGACCGATAACAAAATCAATATAGCCATGAAAACAAAAATCTTTACTTTAATTAGATTGACACTAAGGTGGAAAAATCTCCTCTTAACTTTTTACTTTTCACTTTTCACTTTTCACTTATTCTCCCAGGCTCCGCAAGGCTTCAACTACCAGGCAGTAGCCCGTGATGGTGATAATGCCATTCTGGCTAATACTGCTCTTGATGTAAGGATCGGTCTTCTACAAGGTAGCGAAACAGGAACCCTTATATGGGAAGAGATACATTCGGTAACAACTAACGATCTGGGTCTGTTTTCCCTTAAGATCGGTGATACAAACGCTACAAACAGTGATGGTACAGCGACAACCTTTTCAGAAATTGACTGGGCAACCGGTTCATATTATATGAAGGTGCAGGTTGATGACGGAGGCGGATATGTTGATATGGGATCAGCAGAATTACTATCAGTGCCGTATGCTTTGTTTGCTGAAGAAGGAAACGAAGGACCTGTAGGTGCTCAGGGAGAACAAGGGTTAGCAGGTGCTCAGGGAGACCAGGGTATTGCCGGTGAACAAGGACTACAGGGAGACCAGGGATCCCAGGGAATACAGGGGACGCAAGGGACTCAGGGTATTCAGGGTTCGCAGGGACCAGAAGGAATTCAGGGACCAATTGGTTCGACAGGACCCCAGGGTCCGGCAGGTACAGGATTAAATAACCAGGGCGCGTGGAATGCTGATTCAACCTATTATGAAGGTGATTATGTGTTTGACAGATCAACAGCTGATCCGTTGATAAATTCCATGTGGATTTTCCAGGGAACACCTCCATATACTTCATCAACTCAACCTTACCAGGATACAGATAACTGGGTGGAATTTGAAGCGCCTGAAGGACCGGAAGGACCTGAAGGTCCACAAGGAGCGCAGGGTCCGCAGGGAGCGCAAGGTTCGCAGGGAGAACAGGGGGTTCAGGGTATACAGGGAGTACCGGGCGACCCGGCAACAGATGACCAGACGCTGAGTATCGCAGGTCATGATCTGACTATCAGTGGCGGTAATATGATAACCTTACCCGATAGTATAATTGATGATGATGCTGATCCGGTCAATGAAATACAGGATCTGCAATTATCAGGGCACGATCTTTCTATAACAAACAAAACATCACCAACAGTTATCGATCTGAGTACCTACCTTGACAATACCGACTACTGGACAAAAAACGAGGATACAATTTATGTTACAGGTACTAATGTTGGTATTGGTACAACAAGTCCGGCAGGGAGGTTACAGGTTAAGGGAGCAACATCAGACGATGAAGAGCCGCTGTTTGAGGTAAAGAACAAAGACGGGCAGACTGTTTTTGCAGTGTATAATAACGGTGTACGTGTATATGTTGATGATTCGGGTGCCAAGGGACTGAAGGGTGGATTTGCAGTTGGAGGATTCGGAGCGTCAAAAGGAGAAGGAGACTATATGATGATATCACCGGATAGTGTAAGGTTTTATATTGATACGGCAACCACAAAAGGACTGAAAGGCGGCTTTGCTGTGGGGGGCTTTAGTTCAAGTAAGGGTGACCCAACCACTGAATACTTGCGGATAACTGATGACAGTGTAAGGATCTACCTGAACAATTCGGAAAGCAAAGGACTTAAAGGTGGCTTTGCAGTTGGGGGATTCAATTCGTCAAAGGGAATTGGAAATGAGTATTTCAGGGTTTCACAGGACAGTGTACGGGTTTACATTGATACAACAAATACAAAAGGGCTAAAAGGCGGTTTTGCAGTTGGTGGATTCAACTCAAGCAAAGGACCAGTCAGGGAATTTCTCAGGGTTACAGATGACAGCACACGGATTTATGTAAGTACAGGCGGTTCGAAAGGTCTGAAAGGTGGATTCGCAGTAGGTGGATTCAGTCCGGGTAAAAGCGGTCCTGCTACAGGATTTATGCATATGACTAAGGATAATTATTTTATTGGTCATAAAAGCGGACAGAAAACTACAGGTGGTTTATATAATTCGTTTATGGGTTATGAAAGTGGATTTAGTAACACCTTAGGAAGTAATAATTCTTTTATAGGTTATAGAACTGGTTATAGTAACACAGACGGAGATAACAATACTTTTTTAGGTGATTCAAGTGGATTTGGTAACACTGCTGGTTCTGGAAATCTTTTCGTGGGTAAAAACAGTGGTATTTATAATACAGCAGGTAATTTTAATTCATTTATCGGTTATCAGAGTGGATATTCAAATTCTAATGGTGTAAATAATTCATTTTTAGGAAGTTTTGCCGGATTTAGTAATACGAGTGGAAGTTATAACACTTTTGTTGGAGACTCAGTTGGTTACAATAATACTATCGGGATAGAGAATTCATTTTATGGAGATAAAGCTGGTTTAAACAATACTGAAGGGTCAAATAATGTTTTTATCGGGAACCTTACCGGATATCTAAATTCTTATGGCGATTCATGTATCTTTATTGGAAATCGGAGTGGATACAACAATAGAGGAAATTCAAATGTATTTATAGGCAATAGGGCTGGATACTCTAATACAACTGGCTATATGAATGTATTTATGGGTTACCTTGCGGGATATTCAAATCTTATTGCCTATGATAATGTTTTTATAGGTTATAAGGCTGGATATAATAATAATGGTCAACAAAATGTTTTTTTAGGAAGCATGGCTGGTTATTCTAACGAAAGCGGATTTTATAATGTTTTTCTAGGGAGTAAGGCAGGATATGCGAATAGTACAGGCCAGTTTAATGTTTTTCTTGGGGCAAGTGCAGGACGTGCAAATACAGAGGGTAGTAGTAATGTATTTCTGGGGCAAAATACTGGAAGCTCAAATTTAACTGGTTCTGGGAATGTTTTTCTGGGTACTGGTTCAGGATTTTCTAATACTTCAGGTATCAGTAATGTTTTTCTTGGAAGTGCTACAGGGAATTCAAATTTAACTGGAAGAAATAATGTTTTTATTGGAAATCAGGCAGGATACGATAATCAATATAGTCACAATAATATCTTTTTAGGAGCCTATGCAGGAGGAAAAACTACAGGTGGAGGAAGAAATATTTTTATAGGATATCAAACTGGATGGGAAAATACAACTGGTGGATATAATGTTTATCTCGGCAATATGGCTGGAGTTAATTGTGAAACGGGTAGTCATAATGTTTTTTTTGGAGATAGTGCCGGATATTATGAAACAAATTCAGATAGATTCTATTTAGAAAATTCATCAAAGGATTCTACCGGTGCTTTAATATGGGGAGATTTTAATAATGATTTATTAAGATTTAATGCAAATGTTGGTGTTGGAGTTCGACCACAACATAAGCTTGATTTGGGTGATGATCAAGGTAGAAAACTAGCAGTATATCAAAATTCTGGTGGCACTAGTTTTTATGGTTTTGGTATGGCTTCCGGCACTTTACAAATTTTTGCTGGTGCCGGTACTACTTCAAATCCCAAAATTGTAATTAGAAATAATGGAACGACTGGAATTAATAACCTTAATCCATTTTTCGGTCTGGAACTACCTAGTTCAACCAGTGTTCTGGGTTACGGAAGAGCATATGCATGGATAACATATTCTGATGGTAGGGTAAAAACAAATCAACAAAACTTGGATTACGGAATTAAAGAAATTATGAAGCTTCAGCCTAAAAGCTATGATTTTCATTGTTCCGATTTCGTTAATGGAGAATTAGATATTAATGATGAATCTGATCAAACTATTGGCCTTATTGCACAGGAAGTTTATAATGTAATACCTGAAGCTGCAAATAAACCGGATGATGAAAATTCTAATCTTTGGAGCCTTGATTATAATAAATTAATTCCTGTTTTAATCAATGCTATGAAAGAGCAACAACAAGAAATTGATCAACTTAAAGAAATGGTAAATAAATTAATTAAAGACATGGAGTAGGAATAAAACAAACTTACATGAACAACAGTGGCTTTTCCGGATACTCGCTATGAGCTTCCCGTTATTATATACATGCTATTGGATCTTTTTGATTTTTCATTTATTTTGCTGCAACCAAAGCATAAATTTTCTTGTCATTATTGGTAAGATAAATTCATGCATTGTTTGCTATTTCTTATTTTTCTGCTTTCATCAGATATAACCACATGTTAATAAAATAGAGATATTTTATGGATTAATTATTTTTATTTTTGTCTTTATTTTAAAAATAAAACCTCAATATTATGAATCTAAAAACCCTTAAATCTTTTATAATGAAACCAGGATGGAAAAGTCTTCTCTTAACTTTCATCGTACGCCCAAGCTTTAGCGTAGGTGTATTCTTTTTACTTTCTACTTTTTACTTATTCTCCCAGGCCCCGCAAGGCTTCAACTACCAGGCAGTAGCCCGTGATGGTGATAATAGTGTTTTAAAAAACACCGCTCTGGATGTTAAAATCGGACTTCTCCAGGATAGCGAAACAGGAACCCTTGTTTGGGAAGAGATCCATTCGGTAACAACCACCGATCTGGGTCTGTTTACCCTCACAATCGGAGATATTACCGCTACAAATAGTGGCGGTACTGCTGCAACATTTGCAGATATCGACTGGACTCTTGGTTCATATTATATGAAAGTAGAGGTAAACGACGGGGGAGGATTTGCTGATATGGGATCAGCAGAACTATTGTCAGTACCCTATGCTTTATTTGCAGAAGAAGGAAATGCGGGACCTGAAGGACCACAGGGTGAACAGGGTTCGGAAGGTGTCCAGGGACCAACAGGTCCGGCTGGAGCACAAGGTGTACAGGGTCCAACCGGAACGGAAGGCCCACAAGGTCCGGTAGGCACCGGATTGAACAACAATGGTGCCTGGAGTGCTGATTCAACTTATTATGAAGGTGATTATGTTTTTGACAGGTCAACAGGTGATCCGTTAATAAATTCAATGTGGATATTCCAGGGAACACCTCCGTTTACATCATCAACACAACCTTATCTGGATTCAGGCAATTGGGTGGAATTTGAAGCACCCGAAGGACCACAGGGTCCTGCTGGTGATCCGGCAACAGATGACCAGACTCTCAGTGTCAATGGTCATCAACTGAGTATTTCCAATGGTAATACTATCCCTCTGCCCGATACAGTCAATGACGCTGACCACGATCCAGCCAATGAAATACAGGATTTGCAATTATCAGGGCACAATCTTTCCATAACAAACAAAACACCACCAACAGTTATCGACCTGAGTACCTCTTGACAATACCGACTACTGGACGAAAAACGAGGATACAATTTATGTTACAGGTACTAATGTAGGTATTGGCACAACAAGTCCGGCAGGAAAATTACAGGTTAAGGGAGAGACAGAAGGTGATGAGATCCCCCTGTTTGAAGTAAAGAATACAGACGGGCAGACTGTTTTTGCTGTGTATAATAACGGTGTACGTGTATATGTTGATGATTCGGGCACCAAGGGACTGAAGGGTGGATTTGCTGTTGGGGGATTCGGTGCATCAAAAGGAGAAGGTGACTATATGATGATTTCACCGGATAGTGTAAGGTTTTATATTGATACGGCAACCACAAAAGGACTGAAAGGCGGATTTGCAGTCGGAGGATTTAATTCAAGTAAGGGTAATCCAACCACTGAATACCTGCGGATAACTGACGACAGTGTAAGGATCTATCTGAACAATTCGGAAAGCAAAGGACTTAAAGGAGGTTTTGCCGTTGGAGGGTATGGTTCAAGCAAAGGGAAAAACCAGGAATTCCTGCGAGTGACAGGTGATAGTGTGAGGATTTATATTTCTGAAGAGACAGGTAAAGGTCTGAAAGGGGGCTTTGCAGTTGGAGGATTCAACTCCAGCAAAGAACTTACAAATGATTATTTTAATATTTCAGGAGATGCAAGTGCGGAAATTATTAATAATGAACCAAGGATTATGTGGTATCCTAAAAAATCGGCTTTCCTTGCAGGAGAAGTACATGTAGGTTCTGCTGATAGTGTAGGTACAAATTCCACAGCACTTGGATACAGGTCAATATCAAAAGGCGACTGGTCACAAGCTTTTGGATATAAAGCACTTGCAGAAGGGAACAATTCCACGGCTATTGGTAATAATGCCAATGCTGTAGGTAGTGAATCATATGCTTTTGGGAACTATGCCACAGCACATGATAATGGCTCTTATGCTATTGGGAGTGGGGCATCAGCTTTAGGTTTGCGCAGTTTTGCTTTAGGTTCAACTGGTGTGGACTCTGTGGGAACTGCAACCGCTCCTACTATGGCAACTGCTGATTATGCTTATGCGTTTGGAATGGGAAGCCTTGCAAGTGGACAGGGAGCTTTTGCAATGGGTACCCAGGATACTGCTTCAGGAGCATATTCTTTATCAGTGGGTTATCAAACAAAAGCATTAGGCTGGTATAGTACTGCAATGGGATATAAAACAACAGCAAGCGGATATTTTTCCACTGCAATGGGGCGAAGTGCAAATGCAATTGGATATGCTTCTATAGCAATGGGGGTAAGTACAACATCAAGTGGACAGACTTCCACAGCCATGGGATATCAAACAACAGCAAGTGCAGATAAATCTACAGCCATGGGGTATGAGACAATGGCTGGTGGAGCTTCTTCCACTGCAATGGGGTACAAAACAATAGCAAGCGGAGGTGCTTCTACTGCAATGGGATATCTTACAAAAGCAAGCAATTCTTATTCAACTGCAATGGGGTGTGCTACAGCTGCAATGGGATATTATTCCACTGCAATGGGATATGGAACAATAGCAAAATCATCAAGGTCTCTGGCTATTGGCAGTTTTAATGATACACTTACAGCATCAAAAACTTTTGGCTGGCAATGGACGGATCCAATATTTATAATTGGGAATAGCCAAACTGATGGTTCCAGGCATAGTGCAGTAACTGTATTAAAGAATGGGAAAGTTGGTATTGGAACTATGACTCCAGGTGAATACCTTGAAGTTTATAATTACTCTACCACTGGTACTTATACAACCTCTGGGTGGCAACATTCGTCTGATAAACGATTAAAAACAAATATTCATGAAATCCCTGATGCTTTAGAAAAAATTTCGAAAATTAATGGAGTGTATTTTAACTGGAAAGCAAATTTAAAAAACCGACAGGTTGGATTTATTGCTCAGGAGATTAAAGAAGTTATTCCTGAAATTGTTTCTCAAAACAAGGAAGGCTATTATAGTATTTCCTATGGTGGTGTTACACCAATTTTGGTGGAAGCTATTAAAGAGCAGCAAGAAATAATCGAATCACAACAATCCAAAATCGACAAGTTAGAGAAATTGGTGAATAAATTAATTGATAATATGGAGCAGGAATAAAACAAATTAACTTGAGTAACAGTGGTTTTACGGGAAACCCGCTATGGGCTTCCGGTTATTATATACGTGCTATCAGATCTTTTTTATTTTTTATTTATCCTGCTGCAACTATTGTAAAAAAAATCTTGTCAACCTATTGATGGATTTGAGAGTTTGTCAAATAGAATATTATCTCCTGTTTTTTCACTTTCATCAGATATAACGCCATGTTAGTAAAATAGAGATATTTAATGGGTTAATTATTTCTATTTTTATCGGTTAAATTTATTTTAAAATTGTAATAAAACCTCGATATTATGAATCCAAAAACCTTTAAATTTCCTGCCTTGAAACCAGGGTGGAAAAATCTCTCTTAACTATTTACTTCTTACTATTTACTTCTTACTTATTCTCCCAGGCTCCCCAAGGCTTTAATTATCAGGCAGTAGCCCGTGATGGAGACAACAATATTTTAAAAAACACAGATCTTGATGTAAAGATCGGTCTTCTCCAGGGTAGTGAAATCGGAACCCTTATATGGGAGGAGATACATACTGTAACAACCAACGACCTGGGTCTGTTTACACTTACAATCGGAGATACTACCGCTATCAAAAATGGCGGCACTGCAGCGACTTTTTCAGAAATTGACTGGACATCCGGTTCATATTTTATGAAGGTGCAGGTGGATGCCGGAGACGGATATATTAACATGGGATCAGCAGAACTACTTTCAGTGCCTTACGCTCTGTTTGCCGAATCAGGTAATGAAGGTCCCCAGGGACCACAGGGGATCCAGGGTCCTGCAGGACTTCAGGGTGAACAGGGAGCAACAGGTCCGGCAGGATCACAAGGGATACAGGGAACCCCGGGTCAGACAGGCCCCCCCGGTCCGGCAGGCACCGGATTGAACAACAATGGTGCCTGGAGTGCTGATTCAACCTATTATGAAGGGGATTATGTATTTGACAGGTCAACCGGTGATCCGTTGATAAATTCAATGTGGATATTTCAGGGGACGCCCCCGTTTACATCATCAACACAGCCATATTTGGATTCAAATAACTGGGTAGAATTTGAAGCGCCTGAAGGCCCGCAAGGACCGCAAGGAGTCCAGGGACCTGTAGGAGCACAGGGGGGACAAGGCCCGGAAGGCTCCACAGGTGCACAGGGCGAACAGGGACCTCAAGGACTTAAAGGAGAGAAAGGCGACCAGGGCGACCAGGGTGAGCAGGGACCAAAAGGTGATAAGGGAGATTCCGGAACCGGTCTCATAAATAAAGGAGACTGGAGCAGCGATTCTACATACTACGAGGGGGCTTATGTATTTGACAGATCAACAGATGATCCGGCAATTAATTCGATGTGGATCTTCCAGGGGACACCACCCTATACTTCATTAACACAACCTTACCTGGATACAGATAACTGGGTTGAATTTGAAGCGCCGGAAGGACCTGCAGGAGACCCGGCAAGTGACGACCAGACATTGAGTATTGATGGACATGAATTGACAATAAGTGTCAGTAATTCTATGGTAATATTACCAGACAGTGTAATTGATGATGATGCCGACCCGCTTAACGAGATACAAGATCTGCAGCTTACGGGTGATGATCTTTCAATAACAAATAATGGCTCTGCAACAACAATTGACCTGAGTCCTTATCTTGATAATACCGATAACTGGATATTAAATGGTGAAAGTGTTTATTATATGGGTAGTGTAGGTGTTGGAACCTCAGAACCGCAGGGTAAAATGGCAGTGCAGGGTGATGATGTATCGTCTGAGGAGCCGTTGTTCGAAGTGAAACGAAAGGATGGACAAACGGTGTTTGCAGTTTATAACGAAGGAGTGAGGGTTTATGTTGATACAACAGCAAGTTCAAAAGGACTTAAAGGGGGATTTGCTGTTGGCGGTTTCAGTTCCTCAAAAGGGATATCGCAGGATTACATGCGGATAACACCTGATAGTATCAGGTTATATCTGGATGAAAAATCAGGGAAAGGACTTAAGGGGGGATTTGCTGTTGGAGGATTTGGTGCCAGTAAAGGTTCTACCGACCTGATGCACCTGAATAAAGATAATTATTTTATTGGTCATAATAGTGGTTCAAATACCACAACAGGAACATTTAATTCATTTTTCGGATACCAGTCAGGTATGGCTAACAGTACAGGAGATAATAATGTATTTCTTGGTTATCAAGCAGGTACTGCAAATATTGGTGCAAGTGAAAATATCTTTATAGGGAATGAAAGCGGTTTTAAAACATCAACCGGGGGACTGGGGAATGTTTACATTGGGAATAAAAGCGGACATGAGAATACAGCAGGTTATTATAATTCATTTGTAGGATACGAAAGTGGTTATAATAATACTACACATTATAACTCATTCTTTGGCTATCAAAGTGGCTATAACAATACAACAGGGAGAAATAATATTTTCATGGGTTACAGAGCCGGATATGGTTATCCAACTGCGGGTGCGGGAAACACCGGGGACTACAATATTTTCATAGGTAACCAAAGCGGGTACACGAATGAAGATGGTGAATATAATACATATATTGGCTATCAAAGCGGATACTATGGAGGGTATAAAACAACAGATCCTTCATATAATACATATTTAGGGTACCAGACAGGATTAAATAACCGTTCGGGACAATACAATACATATATTGGACATAAAGCCGGTTTATCAGGTGCCTCGGCGAGTGGAAGTAATAACGTTTTTGTTGGTGATAGCGCGGGGGTGAAAAATATTTCAGGCGATAATAATATATTTGTAGGGAAAAGTGCAGGGATAGAAAATACTACAGGGGATTATAATTCATTTATTGGATATCAGGCAGGGAGAAATGCCAATGGCGGACATTACAATGTTTTTTTAGGTTCCAATGCCGGCTACAATAACACCGATGATTACAATGTTTTTATTGGTTATAGAAGTGGTTTTGTTAATACTACTGGACATTACAATGCATTTGTTGGTTATCTGAGTGGTGAAAATAATACAGATGGGACCTATAATTCCTTCTTTGGTTATAGAACAGGCAGGTATAATCAAGATGGAGACTGGAACGCATTCTTTGGCTTCCAGGCAGGGTACAATAATACTACAGGTGAAAATAATTCGTTTTTTGGTCCTAACAGCGGATTCTATAATACAACCGGCTCAAACAATTCTTACCTGGGGTACTATGCAGGGTTTAGTAATAAAACAGGATCGAATAATACCTATATCGGCTATAATGCAGGACGTTCCGGAACTGATGCATCAGGTTCGGATAACGTGTTTATAGGTGTTTCAACCGGAAATAGTAATACTATCGGACATGATAATATTGCAATTGGGAATTTAGCCGGTAACAGCAATACTTCAGGGAATTATAATGTATATATAGGCACTAATGCAGGTACATCAAATCAAACGTCAGATTATAATACTTTGATAGGTTACCAGGCCGGGGAAAATACAACGGGGAGTACTAACACAATGATAGGCTACCTTGCGGGTCAGAGTAATATTTCTGGCTCCAGTCAGGCATTATTCGGCTACAAAGCAGGGTGGAAAAATACAGGTCTGAGAAATACTTTTATTGGAACAGAAGCAGGGAATAATAGCGGATCAGGAGAAAATAATGTCTATGTCGGAATTGGAGCAGGCAGGGAATGTTCAGGAGACAGAAATGTTTTTATTGGTCGTTATGCCGGCTATGGAGAACCCGATGCTAATGATGATAGACTGATTATTGAAAATGATTATACCGGGATTTATAATTATTCTAATGCATTGATTTACGGAAATTTTGAAACTGATAATTTAAGGTTTAATGCAAATGTTGGGATTAACAGAAATGGGAGCACCAATTACGGTTTATATGTTGGTGGTGGAACAAGTTATGCAATGCGCGTAGTTGGAGATGCTCATGCTTCAGGTTCATTTGTTTCTGATTCAGACATAAGATTAAAGAAGAATATTACTAGTTATAAAAATGCATTAGATAAAATATTACAAATTAGGGGGGTAAGTTTTGAATGGAGAAGGGAAGAATTCCCGGAAGAAGGTTATAAGGAAGGGATACAGGTTGGAGTTATTGCTCAGGAAGTAGAAAAAGTAATTCCTGAATTAGTAAGCAATGATGGTGAATATAAATCAGTTGCTTATTCAAAATTATCAGCTGTATTAATTGAAGCAATAAAAGAACAACAAAAACAGATTGAGGAGCTGAAAAAAGAGATTGAAGCTCTTAAAAAGGAAAAACAATAAGCTCATTCTTGTAGTCCGACTTCAGTTCGGGCTACGAGTTATTAAAAAGATCCTGCTGGTCATTTTCGGTATAACCTTTATCTTCTTTCAGGTTCCTTTCATAAGAAGCATCAACAGCAAGCTTATCGCAGGTTTCGTTTTCGGGAATATTGGCATGTCCTTTTACCCATATAAACTTTACTTTGTGCTTACGGTAAACTTTCAGGAACCGTCTCCACAGATCAGGGTTCTTCTTCTTTTTAAACCCTTTTTTCTCCCAGTCAAACAGCCAGCCTTTTTCAATCGAATCAGACACATAGCGGGAATCGGTGTAGACAGTAGCAGAGGTTTGCGGAATTCTTAGCTTCTCAAGTGCAACAATAACAGCAAGTAACTCCATCCGGTTGTTGGTAGTAAGGCGGTAACCTGCTGAAAATGTTTTACGGTAATCACCCTGTTTCATAACAATACCATAACCACCCGGTCCGGGGTTACCTCTGGCTGCACCATCGGTATATATTGTTATTTTTTGAGACATGGATCAGTTTAATTTAATACCTGTATTGGTAATGAAAAGCTTAACAGCAATAGCCAGAAGTATGATGCCAAAAACTTTGCGAAGAATTGCAATACCTGTAGGACCCAGAAGCTTTTCAACCAGTAGTGTTGATTTCAGGACCAGATAAACGATAACCATGTTAACCAATAATGCCACAGCAATATTTTCAGTGGCATATTCCGCTTTAAGCGAAAGAAGTGTTGTAATTGAACCTGCACCGGCAATAAGAGGAAAAGCAATTGGCACAATGGATCCTCCCCCGGAATCATTGTTTTTAAAAATCTCAACACCAAGGACCATTTCAAGCGCTATTAGCAGCACTATAAATGAACCGGCAATGGCAAATGATGAAATATCAACACCGAATATACCAAGTAATGGTTTTCCAATGAACAGAAAAGCGAACATTATTGTAAAAGCTACAATTGTTGCTTTCCCAGCCGAGATCTTACCGGTCTTGTTCTTAATATCAATTATGATTGGTATGGAACCGGGGATATCAATAATTGCAAACAATACCATAAATGATGCAAATATTTCAACAATGTTAAAGTTCATTATTCCCTCTACTCCATAATATCCATTTCTTCAATCAGGTTTTTGGCACCTGCATATTTATCCATAATGAACAATACATACCGGATATCCACAACAATACATCTTTGCAGTTCCTTTTCAAAAGTAATATCCCCGCTCATAGCTTCCCAGTTACCGTCAAAAGCAAGACCGATAAGTTCAGCATTTCCGTTTAGAACAGGACTTCCTGAATTGCCACCTGTAATATCGTTATTTGTAAGGAAACACACCGGTAAAGATCCGTTTTTGTCAGCGTATCTGCCGTAATCTTTTTCTTCATACAGTTTCTTTAGCTTTTCAGCAACAATGAATTCATAATTATCCGGATCTTCTTTTTCCATAACACCCTCAAGAGTAGTGTAATAGTTAAACCATACAGCATCTTTAGCATTATAACCCCCCACTGTTCCGTAAGTCAGGCGCATTGTAAAGTTTGCATCCGGATAAAAAACTCCTCCTTTTTGCATTTCCAGTAAACCTGCAATAAACAGCCGTCTTCCCTTGTCCAGATTCATATCAAATTCAGATGTTTTTTGTCTAAGTTCACGGAATTTACTCAAAATGGAACTTGCAGCCTGGTAAGCAAGATCTTTTTCAAGCTTTTTTGCTTGTGGATTTTCCAGGAATTCATTTAACCGTTCTTCAGAAGCAAAGATTGATTTGTCGAACATTTTGTCAACAAACTTGTCATAGTCACCCTTAAATTTACTATTGATAGTTTTGTAAATGTCGGGTTGATATTTGCTGTCAACATTTTCGGCAAACAGTTTGAACATAGCTTTATTAATTTTTCTGTCGGTAGGCATATTGTAGTTTTTGAAAAAACCAACCATTCTATTTTTGATCTGTTCAACAGCTTTATCGGTTTTTCCCTGGTCTTCTTCCTGCAAAGCGGCTAACAACGTTCCACCTCCCATTGCTGCACTAACAACTTCGCTTCCGCGAAGAAGACACTCCATAAGATACTGTTGGGAATGTTGAAATTCAGCCCGTCCTTCGATAGAATTTTTAATCAGGTCAAGAGCTTCGCCATATTTTTCTTTTCTTACAGGATCGGCTGCAACCCATTTAGTGAATTTGTCTTCAATTTCCTGTTTTTTCTGTTTAATTTTCAATCTTTTCAGACTTTCACTCTGCCCTATTGAAAATTTCCAATAGTTACTTGACCCTGAATATTTAGATGCATATTGAATACGTACTTTTTTACTGGCTTTCATATCCTGCATCATCAGTTCCTGGCGTATCCCTCTGACTTTTATCCTGTTGGGATGGGTAATCTGCAATTGCTCTTCGATACCATATGAAGTCATATAACGTTGTGTTCCGCCCGGATAACCAAGTACCATGGCAAAATCATCAGGTTCAACTCCTTTAACTGAGACAGGTAAATGATATTTTGGTTTCAGAGGAATGTTATCTTCTGAATATTCTGCAGGTTTTCCATCCGGTCCGGAATATACCCTGAAAACACTAAAATCACCTGTATGACGTGGCCACATCCAGTTGTCTGTGTCTCCACCATATTTCCCGATTGATGAAGGAGGAGCTCCGACAAAACGAACATCCTTATAAGTTTCATAAACCATTAAATAGAAATAGTTACCACCGAAAAACGACTGTACCCTTGCTGAATAATCATTATCTTCAGTTGCAGCATCTTCAATTTCTTTACTAACATCCCTTATTTTTCTGTATCGTTCACCTTCGTTCATTGTATCACTAAGGGCTGAATTTATTTTCTCTGAAACATCTTCGATCCTTACAAGAAATGTTACTCTCAGCCCGGGATTTAACAATTCCTCCTCTTTTGACATTGCCCAGAACCCATCCTCAAGATAATTGTGTTCAACGGAACTGTGTGCCTGGATACGTCCGTAGCCACAGTGGTGATTTGTAAGTAACAGACCCTGGTCCGATACAATTTCACCGGTACAGCCGCCACCAAAAATGACAATGGCATCTTTGATACTTGAGTTATTGATGCTGTAAATCTCTTCAGCAGATAATTTAAAACCAAGTTCAGTCATTGTACCCATATTAAGCTTCTTAAGCAGTGGTAACATCCACATCCCCTCGTCAGCTTTAACGCTAAGATTAAGGACCAGAATAAGACTGATAAGTAGTGAAAATAGTTTTTTCATTTTTATTATTATTTAGTTAACATGTTAATTGATTTATAGTAATGCAAATATATACTTTAATTTGGAAACCAAAACCGGAATAATATGTGTTAAAGAGTATGTCGGGGTAATCTAAAAGTTTTCCGGTGATATGGAGTGATACCAATTTTGGAAATGGCATTACGGTGTTTAACAGTTGGATATCCTTTGTTATTAATCCAGTCATATTCAGGAAACCGGTTATGAATTTTCTCCATAAAATCGTCACGATATGTTTTTGCTAGGATTGAAGCTGCAGCTATTGCACAGAATTTTCCATCACCCTTAATGATACAACTGTAAGGGATTGATTTGTAAGGTTTAAAGCGGTTGCCATCAATAAGGAGAAATCCGGGTTTTACATCCAGTTTTTCAATTGCTTTATGCATAGCCAGGATAGATGCATTAAGGATGTTTATCTTATCTATTGCCTTGTTATCAACCCGGGCAACAGCCCAGCTTACTGCAATTGCAACAATCTTTTCCTTAAGCTCGTTCCTTATTTTCTTACTAAGTTTTTTGGAATCGTCAAGCAGGGGCAGGTCAAAATTCTTTGGCATAATAACAGCTGCAGCAAATACCGGTCCGGCAAGGCACCCCCTGCCTGCCTCGTCACACCCTGCTTCTATTAAGCCTTTATTGAGATGCTTTTTGAGCTTAGCCATTTCACTTCATAAATCGTTAATCGATATTCGTTATTCACTTCTTTTCCTAATCACCTCATCACAACATCACCACATCACCACATTTCCTCATCACCTCATCACCTCCTCTTCTCTCTTTCTTTCAACTTCTCCCCTCTTAAAACTTTCTCAATACTTTCCCATAACGCTTTTGCTGTCTTATCCCAGCTAAATTTCCTGCTTTGAACAAACCCTTTTTCAATTAAATTTTCACGAAGTTTAGCATCTGTATAAATTTCCTTCATAGCGGATGTGATAGTTTCAGGATTGGATGGATTTATGTATAATACTGCATTTCCTGCTACTTCGGGAATGGAAGTTATATCGGATGCAATAACGGGAATGCCACATTGCATAGATTCAAGTATGGGTATCCCAAATCCTTCATAATGAGAAACAAAGGTCATGGCCATAGCTGAACTGATTATCAATCGCATATCTTCATAGCTAACTTTTCCGGTAAGGATAATATCGTTACGATAATCCAGATGTTTGAGTTTTTTTTTCAAGCCGGGGGTTGTGAAAAGAGTTTCTCCTGCCAGCATTAGTTTCATATCAGAACCGGTTTCTTTTTTAAAATCTTCGAAAGCCTGAAGAAGTGAGGAAATATTTTTTCTTGGATGAAGACTGCCGGCGTAAACAAAATAATCCTTTCCTGAAGTAAAACGTTTTTTTGTTTCTTTTTTTTCAATTTCTAAAGCCGGTTTAAATATCTCATTTGCTCCATTGTAAACTACATCAATAATTACCGGATCAATACCATAACATTTTGCAATATCTTTCCTGGAGTATTCTGAGACGGTAATTATCCTGGTTGCTTTTTCTGCAAATTTTGGAAAAAACTTGTTATAATAATTTCTTACTATTCGTGGCAGATCGTTGGGCCGGTGAAAAAAATTCAAATCATGAATAACGGGGATGCATGGTATCTTAATTGATAATGGCAGGAATCCGTCTGGTGAGATGAAAATGTCCGGTTTAAGCTTTTTCAGGGCCAGGGTAAGAGAAAATTCGAACCACCAGTACCAGAGAAAAGGGTGCCGGGCTTGAGGGCGGATAATTCTGGCAGTGATATTATCACTAAAAATAAAATCTTTACTGAATTGCCGGTCGAAAAGAAAAAGAAAGTCGTGTTCAGGATGATCCCTGGTGATCCGTTTGAGTGTTTCGATTATGAACCAACCGGTACCATCAATCCTGTTTTTGATCAATAACCGGGTATTTACGGCTATCAGCATGGGTTTTAACAAATTATTAAAGTGTGAAAAGAAATTACAAAGCTTTATTACATTTGTAAAGTAAAGGAATTAGCTCGTAACCTGATACTATCGGTGAAAAAAAAGTTTTTAACCAATCTTTTTATACTACTGTTTCTGAATTTCCTGATTAAGCCTTTCTGGGTTTTAGGGATCGACCGGACGGTGCAGAATGTTGTTGGTGCAGCAGAATATGGATTTTATTTTTCGCTGTTCAGTTTTTCGATCATTCTGAATATTCTACTTGATTTTGGTATAACAAATTTCAACAATCGCGCTATTGCAAGAGATCATGGTACCCTGGCGTCATACCTTTCCAATATTGTAATACTTAAATTTTTTCTTTCCATAATATATTTTATTGTCAGTTTTCTAATTGCTTTTATTATCGGGTACGATTCTATTCAGATGAAACTTTTGGTAATTCTGGTAATTAACCAGTTTATTGCATCATTCATTCTTTATATGCGATCGAATATAAGTGGTTTGCAGATGTTTCGCACTGACAGTTTCCTTTCGGTGCTTGACAGGGCACTGATGATTATTATTTGTGGAGTTTTGTTATGGGGAAATATTACAGAGGAAAAGTTCAGGATAGAGTGGTTTGTATATGCACAGACAGTGGCCTATCTGTTAACCCTGATTGTTTCTTTTGTTATTGTATTAAAGAAAGCGACTTTTTTCAGGCCCGGATTTAATTCTGAGATGCTTATAAAGATTATAAAAAGCAGTTATCCGTATGCACTGCTGAGTATGTTCATGATTATCTATGTACGTATCGATTCAGTGATGCTTGAACGGATGCTTGGTGATGGAGGTGTTCAGGCTGGAATATATGCGCAAAGTTACAGGATACTTGATGCTGCTTCAATGATGGGTTATCTGTTTGCCGGAATCCTGCTCCCTATGTTCTCAAAAATGATAAAACAAAAACAGTCGGTTGAAGAACTTGCACAACTTTCTTTTCTGCTGCTCATTGTGCCCGCAATCCTGATTTCGTTTGGGTCCTTATTTTTTAAGAAGGAGATAATTTCACTTTTATATGATTCTCATATTCCGGTTTCTGCAGATATTTTCGGGATACTGATGCTGGCATTTATACCTGTATCAGTAGGTTATATTTTCGGTTCACTGCTGACAGCTAACGGAAATCTTAAAATGCTTAATATTATTGCTCTTTCAGGAGTTATTACTAATGTTATTCTTAACCTGATCCTTATTCCAAAGTATCAGGCAATGGGATCAGCAGAGGCAAGCCTTTTTACACAATCAATCACTGTATTGATCCAGATTATTGCTGTTTACAGAATAATGAAGTTCAAATCGGATATTTTAAGGAATATTAAGTTAGCAGGATACTTTACTCTTGTTGTAATTCTGGGGTTTTTGGTTTCAAGAATGAACTTTTTCTGGGTTTATGAACTTCTTATTTTCGGTTTACTGGGTATTATTTTTGCCTGGTCTGTAAGATTGCTGAAACCGATATCTATTATTAGAATATTGAAGCAGGAGTGAAGAAGTATTTTTTTTTATACATTTGAATCGTAGAATTAATTAAAACACAGGAATAATTTAAGAATGAAATTCATTTTCCTGGGAATAATTTTGTTGACAGGGAGCTTGCTCAACGCCCAGGTGATTTCCCACAAAGTAATTTCAAATGGTGGATCATTTGTTTCAAATGGTGGTTATCATCTTGCGTCAACTATTGGGGAGGTTTCTGTTATCTCTTGTCAAAATTCCGGGTATTTTATCACCCAGGGTTTTCAGCAACCCTCAATGCTTTTTGAACCTGATCTTCCCAACCCGGATGAAGGAACCATTATTTCAGTATATCCCAATCCGGTTGAGAATGATCTGATATTTAAACTTAATATTGATGGGATAACGGAATTCACAATTGAGATTTTTACTTTTAGCGGAATAAGTCTGTATGTTAGACAATTATCGCAATTACCGGAAGGAAGTAATTATTTTACAATTGATTTTTCCGGTTATTCCAAAGGCATATATGTGGTACATGTTTATAGTCCGGAGAAGGTAATAAGCAGGGCATTTAAAATTGAAAAGCTATAGTATAACAGAATCATGAAGAAGGTAGAATTGAATTTGATAAGATTATTGGTTACTGTATTGTTAATGGCAGCTTATAACACCTTCCTTATCGCTCAGTCTGTTCCCTCAGGTATCAACTACCAGGCTGTTGCCAGGGATGCCAATGGTGATGAATTAATAAACCGTAGTATTGATGTTCGACTATCTGTAATCTCAGGTAGTCCGGATGGTGAAGTAGAGTGGGAAGAGGTTCATTCTGAGGTAATAACCAGCCAGTTCGGACTTTTTAATATTATTATCGGACAAGGGATCTGTTCAAGCGGAACCGTTACGAGCTTTGAGGATATTCCCTGGGGAGATGATCTGCATTTCCTGAAAGTAGAGATCAAATTTGACAGCGAATACCTGACCATGGGAACTATGCAATTTTTGTCTGTTCCATATGCACTCTTTGCTCAAAAATCACTTGAATCAGGTCCACAAGGCCCGCCAGGACCTGCCGGTGATCCTGCAACGGATGACCAGATCCTCACTTATGATCCTCAAAGCCACATCCTTTCTCTTGAGAATGATGATAACCCTGTTGATCTGTCCGGACTTATAAATGATGCAGATGCAGATGTTGATAATGAACTCCAGATACTGAATCTTACAGGAAATAAGTTACAGATCAAAACACTTTCTGATAGTACCCTGATCAACAGTGTTGATATTGATGCAAGTACGGTAAATGAAATACAGAATCTATCCATTCAGGGACACCAGCTATCCTTATCACAGGGAAATTCTATTTCGTTACCTGATAGTGTAATAGATGAAGATGCTAATCCGTTGAACGAGATTCAGGATTTGCATATTGAAGGAAATGTTTTGTATATTACCAGGAACAGTGATTCAACAAGGATCGATTTTTCTCCATACCTGGATAATACCGATGAGCAGTATCTGAGTCTCACAAAGAATTTATTATCTATTGAAAACGGAGATACTGTAGTACTTAACTATAATGACACAAGTGCTGTTAATGAAATACAGGATCTTAGTTTTGCAGGTAATATCCTGAAAGTCACAAATAACCCTGCTGCAACTGATATTGATTTATCAGTGTACCTTGATAACACCGACCAGCAGAGTATAAGTCTGGATACGGATACGTTGAGACTTACAAACGGGGGTAAAGTATTTATTGGAGGATACCTGGATAATACTGACCAGCAGAATTTGAGTCTTGAAGGCAATTTACTTAAGATTGACAACGGGAATTCTGTAGCACTTGACTATAATGATATAAGCCCAACAAATGAATTACAGATATTATCTATTTCAAATGACACAATTTATCTTTCAAGCGGGGGTGAAGTATATTTAGGAGGATACCTTGATAATACTGATCAACAGGGCCTTAACCTTGTTGG
>JAGGXD010000077.1 GCA_021163295.1 Bacteroidales bacterium | reverse complement strand
GAGTTATAAAAAACTAAAAAAAATAAAAATATTTTCTATTTTATTTGTGGCTACCCTCATCTATTGTTTTTTTTCAGCAAATGTTTTATCAGCACAAACAAACAATGAAATGCAAGAACTTTTTCTTCTTGATAAAAATGATTTCAATCCCTATGTTGAATTTATATCTGATGATATAAAGGATTTTTTCAATCCTGAAAAATCATCGCAATACCCTTCTGTTAATTTATTCGACGGTTATTTGAAAACCTGCTGGGTAGCCGGCTCTTCTGAAACAAATAAAAGTTCTGCACTCTATGTTAAATTACCAACTAATATTAATCCTGATAAAATTGCACTGAATATTTTTACAGGGTACGGAAAAAGTCAAACGCTTTATTATAAAAATGCCCGACCTAAAAAGGTTAAAATATCTATATTCACTGCATTCTATCCCGAGGGTTTTAGTACAGAAGTAGTCAGTTTATACATTATCAGGAAGTATCCTGCTGACAAGTACATTGAGTTAGCCGACACCTTTGGAGTACAATCCTTCCCTTTAAATTTAGATAAAAAGGCTTTGTTTAATTTCCAAAGGGAAAGTTTAAAAGAGTGCAGTTCTTTTTCAGGAGAAAATTATAAGAGCTTCCTGGAAGCTGGTGTGCCGGCGTCATTTACACCGGCTTTTATTATCAAAATAGAGATACGGGATGTATATAAAGGCAGTAAATATGATGATATTTGTATTTCAGAAATATTTTTTAATGATAGATTTATTACTGCTTATCCCAATAAATATGATCGGATTAACTAGGTGTACATAAATGATGTCAATACCCTATTAGTCGATTATGCAGATAAAAATGGAGTAATTGTTTATAAAGATACATCATCAGTTTTTACTATAATTGATTGACCGAAATATTCAAATTGGGCTATATTGCATTATTTCAAAAATAATGAAGTGTGGGAAGGCTTTAAATCGGCAATTAACAGTCTGAAAATAGTAGCAGATCGCCTTAAGAAAGTTGAATGGAATATAAAATAAAACCATTAACTAAAATTGAAATATCATGAGAAGATTTAGCAAATTTATTGGGATTAGTTTAGCTGTTCTGTGCTTAACCCTGACAAGCTATTCACAAAACGAACCGAAAGCAACTTACCGCGCAGGAAGTTCAATAGTGACATTCCATCCTTTATAACTGAACAACGGCTCATCATCCTCCAAATCTTTTTTATAATAATAACCCTTAATAACCTTCTTTTCTCCAGGTAAGATGGATACATAATTATCCTCCCAAAACACTGGCAAGATTGTTAATCCGCTATTTTTCCCCTTCATTGTCAATTCGACAAAAAAGGCCAGTTTATCTGAATCATTTTCCAAAGAAACTTCAATATATTGCTTGTTTTTATCTTCCGTATAATTATGTGTTATATTTAACTTTGTCTGAGGTAAAGTGTTAATCCCAGTTAAATCTGCAAATTCACTGTTTTCGGTTATAAACCATTTTGAATTTTCATAATCGCAGATATCATCTTTTGTTGATAGCCAGTAAAAATTATTGCTGATAACTTCACCATCAGATCCTTTTAATTTCAGATCAAGGAAATAGGTTGTTGATATATTTTCAAGAGCAGGCATTTCATAAATCAGTACTGAAGAATTTTTATTAATTTTACCTTCCACAGACTTACTTAATACCTCTTTGCTGTTTATATCAAGAACTTTAATTTCAACTTGCAGATTATTGAATGATTTCCGGAATTCATTGGTAAGGTATATATTTTTATCTTTATAATTATAGACAATGTTAAGCGGACGGCAGGCTGTTTTTGCACCATAGAATGCCCCGTTTGGCATCAGATACCAGTCGTATAATTGCCATAACATACCCGGCATAGCGGAATTCAGCATCCATTGAATAACACCGGTTGCCTTGTGCTTATTAACTGCAAATGCCTCAAGCATGGGGCGGATAGCTTCATAATTTGCCATCTGTGCTTTGAAAGTAAAATCTTCTAAATTATTTTCCTCTCCGTACCGGTTATTGAACGGTTTTATCCAGAATTTGAATGTTGCAAATTCATTCCTTCCCAGGTGATATTCCCAGATGTTATCAATTGGCCACAGGTGATCTTCTGGCATCATCTTTTTAATGCTTTCCAGTGGCGATGGCTGGATACCGGGTCCTGTTTCCGTATTAAAACCAAATGCTCCGCCGGCAAGAGAGTCTTCATACCAGTAATTAGGTGTAACATAACTATAAGGTCCCCGCATTTTAACGGCACTTGGTCCGGACAGGTCACTTTCCGTTTCCGCACAACTTCCTAAAGTCTGGCGTGTGCCATCTTCTAAAACAATAAATTGATTTAATTCCTTTTCAAGACCGGGTGGTAAAAGTTTATCACTCCCATAAACCCAAAGAAAAACAGATGGATGATTTCGCAACCATAATACCTGGTCTTCATATGCTCTGGCATGTAAATCAAATTCATCCTTGTTGATAGACATATATTTATCATCCTGCGGTCTTCCGCAATATTCTTCCCATTCCCACTGGCAGCTCCATCCTGTCATGATCAGCAAACCGTTCTCATCCGCATATTCATATATTTTCTTGTTTCTTCCCCAAAAACCTTCCAGCCGTATGGTGTTAAAATCCATATGTTTTACATATTCCACCTGGGCTTTAACCTTTTCATCAGTATCATTTAATAAAATATCATCCACCCAGCCGGCACCACGTATCAGTATTTTTTCACCATTGATCATATATCCGCGGAAACCATCTTCATTAATATAATCTTTAACATCCCTTATTCCAAACCGAACCGTTTTTTTATCTGAAACGGTGTTATTGATGATTGCAGATATTGTCATATTATATAAATTCGGATCTCCTAGATTTACCGGCCACCAGATGCGCGGGTTTTTCATGTTTAATTCTGAATATTCAGTAGGAGAGAGTTCAATTTTCCTGATCTCATTAGCCTGCAGGGTAAACTCTTTTTTTACTTCAAGCCCCTCTATTTCACAATTTACCTCCCCGGTTACCTGCGAGTCTGTATGGTTTGTCAATACGGCAGATATGGAAAGAGAGGCATCCAACATTGTTTCTGTATTTAACGAAGGTTTGACAAAAACATTTTTTATTGAGATTTTACCTGTCTTCAACAATTTAACGGGTCGCCAAATGCCCATATTGTTATCAGGTGGCCAGGGATTCCAATCAACATATCCGATAGTTAGATCACCCTTAACAGGAGGTATAATTTCGACTGCCAGGCAGTTTTTGCCTTTTTTGACTTTTTCAGTAATGTCAAACCGGAACATTCTGAAAGGCTGTTCAACGACTTCTTTAGCAGCTAGTAACTCTCCGTTTAACCAGATATTTGCTTTATAGTTTATCCCCTCAAAAACCAATTGAAAATTTGAATCTTCCGATAATTCTTCAATATAGAATTCTTTCCTATACCACCAGGGTTTTTCAAATTGCTCCTTTGGTATTTTACTTAGATTATCACTAAAAAAGATGTTTTGATATACTTCATTACTAACAAGAGAAGCCAGAACGGTAGATGGAACAGTTGTTTCATACCATTCATTTGTCTGAAAACCGGATTTTGAGATCTCATCTCCCCGTGCATCAATTATGTTTGAGGATTGTAACATCCAACCTTCATGAAGATTGATTTCTTCGCTTTGATCAATATAAACTTCAGGTTGGCATGAGATAAAAACATAGTTTGAGAAAAGTAATAAACTTATTACTGTAAGAATTGCGTTTCTCATTGTATTCTTATTTAAAGTTATTGAGTGTTAAAAATAGCAGTTTTTTCTGAGTTTAAATAATTTAAAATCTTTTTCAAATCAGCAGCCCGCTTCGTCCACCGTATCCACCAGTTGACGGAGAAGGCGGATAACTCTTTATCTTATCTCATAATTTCTAAAACTTTTGTACATTGTATTCTTTTTTCCAATTCTAATTTTAATTGTAATCAAATAATGAAAAAAATAAAATATTCTATTGTAATACTTTTATTATCAGTATTTACCGGTATGTTTTCTTATGCCCAGGACTGGCCGGATTTAAACCGTTTTAAAAACGAAAATGCAAAACTTGGACTGCCCATACCCGGCGAGAACAGGGTAATATTTATGGGTAATTCTATTACTATAGGCTGGGGTGGGATTTGTCCGGATTTTTTCTCGGGTAAATCATATATTAATCGCGGTATCAGCGGGCAAACAACTCCACAGATGCTGGTAAGATTCAGGGCTGATGTAATTGACCTGAAACCGGCAGTTGTCGTAATTCTGGCTGGCACTAATGATATAGCCGGTAATACAGGTCCTTCAACACTTAAAATGATAGAGGATAATATTGTTTCCATGACTGAATTGGCACAGGCTAACGGTATTAAAGTTATTCTTTCTTCAGTGTTGCCGGTTTTTGATTATCCCTGGAAACCCGGACTTGAACCGGCGGAAAAAATTGTTACACTGAATAAATTTTTAAAAAATTATGCTGAAAAAAATGGATGTATATACCTGGATTACTATTCATCATTGGTAGATGAACGAAAAGGCATGAAGGAAGAGTATGCCAGTGATGGCGTTCATCCAAATTTAGAAGGATACAAGGTAATGGAACCTCTTGCTGAGGAAGCGATAGAAAAAGCATTAATTCAGAGTCTGAAAGCCGAATGATGTCAAATGTCAGATGTTAAATGTGAGGAAAGGAAAGAGATGAGTTGGGATCTTCAAAAAACAGGATTTGAAAATAATGAAGTACGACCAATTAATTATATACTATTTTTCAGGTACCGGTAATGCCCGGAGTGCAGCAATATGGATTGAAAAAATTGCAAAGCAAGAAGGCTTAAAAACTCATATAATAAATATCGATAGATTTAAAACGGTTGATATTCCTGAGTTAACCGGTAAAACATTAATAGGCTTTTGTTCACCAACACATGGGTTTAATATGCCGCCTATTGTTCTAAAATTCCTGTCTAAATTTCCAAAAGCTAAAAATGTTGATATTTTTATATTAAACACTCGCGCAGGTATAAAACTATATAAATTGTATCTGCCGGGATTAAGTGGTGTTGCACAATTATTGCCGGCATTGATCCTTAGATTGAAAGGATTCAGGATTGTTGGTATGCAACCACTCGATTTGCCTTCTAACTGGCTGTTTCTTCATCCAGGATTAAAGGAAAAAGTTGTCAATTCAATTTATGAAAGATGTTTGGGCATTGTAAATAATTTTGCCACAAATATACTTCAGGGGAAAAGAAAGTATAAGGCTTTATTATCATTACCTTTTGATCTGGTTTTAATACCAATAAGTTTTGGGTATTACTTTTTTGGCAGGTTCTTCCTGGCTAAAACACTTGTTGCCACCGATGCTTGCAATAATTGTAATTTATGTGTTTCAAAATGTCCGGTTGAAGCAATCAAAACAGTTGATGATAGATTATTTTGGACGTATAAATGCGAGAGTTGCATGCGTTGTATTAATACATGTCCGCAAAGGGCAATAGATACTGCCCACGGTTTTTCAGGTTTGATAGTAGTAATTGTATATGTTTTAATAATACCTTTTTTAATTTTTATTCTGAAGAAATTTGATATACTGGATGTTGAAAAACAATCGAAATTATTTGAACATGGATGGCATCTAATTACTACGGCAATATTTATTTTGTTGGTTTTTCTAAGTTATAGAGTGTTACACTTTCTAATGAAGTACAAAATTGTAAATAGGATTATTACTTATAGTTCATTAAGTAAATATAAGTTTTGGAGAAGGTATAAGCCACCTGAATATTAATTGAATAAAAGACACTCACAACAGAACAATAAAGAAACGAAAGAATATTATTATGAAAATGAAGATAGGATTAAAAAATTTAATTCACTTGATTTTGCAAAAACTGAGTTGGAAAGTTTAAGTAAGCAATTTGGAATAGGTTTGAAATGAAGAAATGAGTGAATAAGAAAGGGGGGGGAAAGAAAATGCAGTATCAAAATTTTAATTTATGCAGCAGAAAGATTATTTATTAAGAGAAATTGAGAAAATCGCATTGTTATTAAAAATGATCTTTAATAAAATTGCCGGTAAGGAAGAGAACTATGCCCTCACAGTAGAAAATCAATTTGAAGAAGAAAAAGAATTACTGCTTCATGAAACCGGATTTAATATTGATGTATTTTTATTAATTGAAGAATCAGGAATAGAACAATATATATCTGAATTTGATGGGATCAGGGGCTCAAATATTGAATTATTGGCAGATATTTTAAATGCAATGGGGGGGAAAGCGGATTCTGTAAAAACAATGGAATATTTGAAAAGAGCATTGGCGTTATATGAGTTGTGTAATTCATTGGATAAAACTTTTTCATTTGACCGGGAAAATAAAATTAGAGAGATAAAAAGCGCTTTAAAGCAACACCTAATGCCATGAGCGATGAAATGGCATTTAGCAAATTAACCAACAAAATGAATATTCACTAAACGAAAAAATGAAAGGAAATTTTTTTCTCTGATTTATCCGGACATTTTCAGGGAAGCTGACATGACAAAATGTGCATGATTTTACTCTGGAATGCAATTTGAACAGTACATAACAAAGTATTAATTCAAAAAAAACAGACATGCAATTAGATAAATTTACAATAAAATCACAAGAGGCTATACAAAGGGCGCAACAGTTAACAATGGAAGCTGAAAACCAGGCAATAGAATGCGGTCATTTGTTGAAAGGTATAATAGAGGTCGATGAAAATGTATTGCCTTTTTTGTTTAAGAAATTGGCAATTAATGAGCAAAACTTAATACAGGCTTTAAACCAAATAATAAAAAGCTATACTAAAATTTCCGGTGGGCAGGTGTATTTGTCGAATACAGCTAATCAGGCTTTAGTGAAGGCGCAACAACAAAGTAAAGAGTTTGGAGATGAATATGTTTCATTGGAACATTTACTGTTAGGTTTAATGAAGGTAAAGGATAACGTATCCGGTTTATTAAAGGATAGCGGATTAAACGAAAAAGACATCAGGGCTGCTATCAATGAATTACGCAAAGGAGAAAGAGTCACCAGTCAAAGTGCAGAGGATAATTATAATTCATTGGAAAGATATGCTATTAACCTGAATGAAAAAGCAAAATCAGGTAAGCTGGACCCGGTTATTGGTCGTGATGATGAAATACGGCGGGTACTTCAAATATTGGCGCGAAGAACCAAAAACAATCCTATTTTGGTTGGAGAACCCGGAGTTGGTAAAACTGCTATTGCCGAAGGGATTGCTTTTCGGATCGTAAATGGAGATGCCCCTGATGACATGTTAAAAATGATTATTTACTCTCTGGATATGGGAGCTTTAATTGCCGGGGCTAAATATAAAGGTGAATTTGAAGAGCGATTAAAATCAGTTGTGAAAGAAGTTGTGGATTCCGAAGGTAAAATCATTCTGTTTATTGACGAAATACATACTTTAGTTGGTGCCGGAGGTGGTGGAGAGGGGGCGATGGATGCCGCAAACATTTTAAAACCTGCCCTGTCGCGTGGCGAATTACGAGCTATTGGAGCAACAACCCTTAATGAATACCAAAAGTACTTTGAAAAAGATAAAGCCCTGGAAAGACGATTCCAGAAAGTATTTATTGATGAGCCTACGGAAGAAGATGCTATATCTATTCTTCGTGGAATTAAGGAACGATATGAGAGTTATCATAAAATAAGAATTAGGGACGAAGCAATTATCGCTGCTGTGCAATTATCTGTTCGTTATATTTCAGACAGATATTTGCCGGATAAGGCAATAGATTTAGTAGATGAAGCTTCTGCCCGTTTGAGGTTAGAAGCAAATTCCAAACCCGAAGAAATAGATACGCTCGACCGGAAAATTCAACAATTAATTATTGAAAGGGAAGCATTTAAAAGAGAAAAAGATAAAACAAGAGTTGACCAAATTAAAAAGCAACTAGCTAATCTGGAAGATGAGAGAAAACAACTAATGGCTTTATGGGAAGACGAAAAATATGTGGTAGAAAATATCCAGAAAATAAAAGAGCAAATAGAAAATTATAAATATGAGGCAGAAAAAGCTGAGAGAGATGGTGAACTGGCAAAAGTTGCAGAAATAAGATACGGTCTTTTACCTAAAGCCGATGAATCATTGAAAGAAACCATTGAAAAACTTAAAAAATATGAGCGGGAAGGAAAAAGGCTTGTGCGTGAGGAGATAATTGCAGAAGATATTGCCGAAATAGTTTCACGGTGGACAGGCATTCCTGTTATCCGGATGCTCCAAAGCGAAAAAGAAAAGCTTTTACTAATCGAAAATGAATTACATAAGCGTGTAGTTGGACAAGATGAAGCTATTCATGCCGTAGCATCAGCAATCAGGCGTAGCCGTACCGGATTATCTGATGAGCATAAGCCGGTTGGGTCGTTTTTATTCTTAGGAACAACCGGAGTAGGTAAAACTGAGCTTGCAAAAGCTTTGGCGGAATACTTGTTCAACGATGAAAATTTATTGACACATATTGATATGAGTGAATATCAGGAACGACACGCTGTTTCACGTCTTATTGGGGCACCTCCCGGATATGTTGGTTATGATGAAGGGGGACAACTAACCGAAGCGGTTAGAAGAAAACCTTATTCGGTTGTGTTATTGGATGAGATTGAAAAAGCACATCCTGATACTTTTAATATTCTGTTGCAGGTATTAGAGGACGGAAGATTAACGGATAATAAAGGGCGTATTGCCAATTTTAAGAACACCATCATAATAATGACTTCAAATATCGGGTCTGTTTTTATACAGGAAAATTTTGAGAAAATCAATGAATCGAATTCGGAAGAGATTATTGAAAGTACAAAGAATCAGGTTTTTGATTTACTTAAACATAGCGTCAGACCGGAATTTTTAAATCGTATTGATGAGTTGATCATGTTTAAACCTTTGAGTGAAGAGAATATTGAAGGGATTATCCGGATTCAGTTAAATAATTTTTTGCACCTGCTTAAAAAACAGAATATTACTTTCAATGTCACAAACAATTGTATAGAATATTTAAAAAATAAAGGATATGATATTCAATTTGGAGCCAGACCACTTAAAAGATTAATTCAGAAAGAAATAATGGATAAAATATCCCTGGCAATGCTTGAGGATGTAGTAAAACCGGATTCACATATTGTAATTGATATTGATAACAATGAAATTACTATACGTGAACCGGTAAATGAAGAAGAAAAAACAGATTTTAATCTGTCAACCTAACCTGACGTATTCATAAATAAAAACTCACAAAGAACTTATTTTTGCTATTTTAACTTTTATTTATCTTTGCTTGCATAATATGAAGGGATGATTGTAGCAGGATGTTTTTGTAAGAGCGGGTAACAAGTGCCACAGAACTTGTAAAAAGGCAGAAAATATAAGTAATCTTGTCACTAACATAAAAAATTTATACCTATGAAAACAAAAGAAAATGCAATGAATGTAATTAAGGCTGTAAAACATCCGGCTATTGATTATTCATTATTTGATTTGGGAATTGTTAAAGATATTGAGATAAATGATGACACTGTTAATCTGACATTTGCTTTTCCTTTTCCGAATATCCCGATTGCTGATGCTTTAATTAATTCAATAGCACAGCCATTGAAAAATATCGGTTTTAATTTTGAATATAATGTTGTTATTATGACAGATGAAGAAAAGGCTAAATTTTTACAGATGGAAACCCAGGGATGGGAAGGTGGAGTTTAAAAATATATTCAATTAGAGCACGTCTCTAAAATCCGAAAGTTTAAGTAAATAGTAAAAATTACAAAATGCCAAAAACAGCAATTATCCTGCATAGTGATCAGCAAAACAATCAGTTGACTGAGCAGTTCAAGTTAACTGTAAGTTCAATAATATCACAAATTAATCGGGATTTTGATGTGATATTTCTGGGAGAAACGGATGCTAAAACCAGGGACAGACTGGAGAAAAATTCAATTGAAACTACAGAGATAAATACAGAAAGCAAAGGTTTTGCTATGCTGATGAATGAGGCTATAAAGAAATCGGAAGCAGACTATATCCTGTATATTGATAATAGAAACAATCCTGTGATTCTGAAAAATGCCGCACTCGAAGCGTTTCTGGTTTCTGCTGTAAGAAACCCCGAATCCGGACTTTTTTATGCAGATTATGAACTGGAAGATGACGGGAATATAAAAGAGATAAAACTACTTTTTCATCATACAGGCAGGGTAAGGGATAATCAGGATTATGGTAATGTTAGTTTTATCAGAAAGGAAGCACTGGATAAAATCTCACTTTTTGATGAATCGGTTAAGTACAACTCGCTTTATGATATGCGCCTTAAAATTTCTGAACATTATAAACTTACCAGAATCTCAAACAAATT
>JAGGXD010000059.1 GCA_021163295.1 Bacteroidales bacterium | reverse complement strand
GGATATATCCGGGTTTCTGACTGAGTATAAAGACATGATAGAGTTTAATTTTGGCATCTATACTCCTGATTCCGTCACTATCCCTACCTTTGATCACGTTGGTTTTAAAGCACTTAATACAGGAATGGCAAGAATTACCGGTTTTGAGATTAGCCTTACGGCTGAAGGACAATCAGGATTTCTGAAAACTCACGGACAGATTGGATATACATACCTGAATCCTGTTGATCTCGCAATATCTCCCAATAGTTCAGACACACTTAATCTGCTCAAATACAGGTTTAAGCATTCCTTTAAAACGAACCTGGAATTTAGCCGGAAAAAGATCAAATTGGGAACAACATTAATCTTTCGGAGTAAAACTGAACGTATTGATGAAATTTTTATCGATCCGGTAGTAGGAAATCTGCTCCTGCCAGGATTCCCTGAATACTGGAAAGATCATCAGAAAGCTCATTGGATTGTAAATGCCAGAGTTGGTTATAAAATCACCCGTCGCGGAGAATTTACTATCCATGGCAAAAACCTGCTGAACAAAGAGTATGTCATCCGCCCGGGAGATATCGGACCTCCCAGGAATTTCTCATTGCAATTTTCATGGGATTTCTAACTCACATTTTTACCACCCTGCTGGTAAAGCTTTTTCCCATAAAACTGACTTTGTACAGGTATATTCCTTTCTTCAGTTTTTCACCCCTGAAATCAAAATAATTCTTTCCCGGTTGCACCCATATTTCTTCGTGATGTGCCATCTGACCGGTAATATAGAAAACATAAAGTTCACCTACCCCAAACTTGTCAGAAGTAAGTCCGATTCTGGATGACATGGTAAACGGATTGGGTTTAACAGGTAATAACATTACCTGGTCAGAACTTATGGCAGGGAACCCTGTAGTACTTTGCACTGTGATAAATAAAGATGTGTCATCAAGTATTTGACCCCATTGAACAAATTGGTTGTCAATAAAAACATAAGGAGTTATAAATATTTTCAAAGGAAATGTACCTGTTTGTACAGGTGTTCCTGATATTAAAACACAATAGGAACTGTCCGCGAACAATTCAGTTGCATTAGCTTCATAAGATAACCCAGGTGGTAAGTTAGTAACACTGTCCAGAACAATCTTAGGTATTGAAATAACGCCAGTACCTAAATCAAATTCATAAGGTGGAATTACTGTAAAAACCTGCTCATACCATGTATTCAGCACTGCCGCAGGTAACGTATCCGGACATATCTGTCCGGGTTTATCAATATCCTTACAATTTGCAGTATCAGGAACACATTGTCCGTACCCGGAAATTGTAATTCCGATAAAGAAACACTGTACAAATATTATTTTAATCAAGTCTTTCATACCGGATATTGACTGTTTTAAAGCATAAAACTACATAAAATAATAATATAAACCTAATTTACACTTCTGATCCTGAGGAAGAAAAGCATCATATTTTAATAAATATTTTCTTTTTATACATCCAGTAACAAATGTACCATAACAAAAATAATCCTAACATCCCGGATATAATATTCAGAGACACTTCACCGGTCCATCCAAATATTACTTTAATAAATGGATGGATTATCTGTTCGATAAAATCCGCGCCGCCAACATGTGCAAAGAGATAAATAAACAAAGGATTCATTCCTACTATAGCAAAAAACATGGCAATTTTCGTATGTTTCTTCATATCCACTATCCAATATGAAAAAGCAAGAGCTAGTAATGTCCAGCCACCACTGGCGATTACAAATGAGCTTGTACATATACGTTTTATTATTGGGGTAATGGGATTTAAGCCATATCCAACCACAAGTCCAATAACACCTGCAATCACCAGTATTTTCAATTTTTGCTTAGCTGTACGATCGCTCATAAGCAACTTACCGGCTAATACGCCCCATATTGTATGTGCAGTGGTAGGTATCGCGTTAAAAGAAACCCAGTGACCATGAATATCTTCACCTCCATATAGCATATCAAACCAGGTACCAAAATTATGATCAGGAACAAATGGCTGGTTAAATCCTTCAACCGGAAAACCCCTGTATATAAGTTCGGTAAAAGCCAGCAGAGCAAAAGAAAAGATAAGTTGAAACTTTACAGACTTATTCATCACCAGAAAAGCAATCAGATAGGTAACTGAAAGCTGCGCCAGTACATTTTGAAAACGGAAAACAATTTTCCCCGGTCCAATGCAATACAATGCCCATCCGAAAAGCAAAAGCAGTAATGCACGCTTTATCACATGCCGGAGTATCTGCGAATGGCTATCACCACGTTTAGTCCTGTTAGCTACAGATAAGGGTATAGCCACACCTACGATAAACATAAAAAAGGGTTGAACAAGATCCCATGGGCGAAGTCCGTTCCATGGATGGTGATGAAACTGCGTACCAATAAAGTGGACTATTGTACCCTCCAGTGAAGGATCGGTAAGGTATGAAAAAATATGTGTGAATTCGGCAATTAATAAAAACATGGTAAAACCACGAAAAAAATCGAGTGATAACAAACGCTCTCCGGTTGTCTTTGAATCTACTGTTGGATTTGTCATTTTGAAAGCCTTTTTGTAAAATTTTTATCTGGGAAATTTTTCGAAATTAATAAAAATTCATCATCCTGCTCTTTCAAAAAAGATTTTGTTTTATTGTATTGTTATACATTATTTGTTTTATTTTAAGTAACAAAATAAGTTATGTGCCGTATATATTATCCGGCTGTTACACTAACAGAATGTATTATGAAGGAAACAAAAACCATTTTAACGACCATAACGATTTCGATTGCCCTGTTCATCGGAAGTTGCGAAAAAGAAGACAGGTCACCTGAAAATAATAACGAAAATACAGGAACTCAGTTTATTGCTGATTATAACGTAGCTAAAGAAAGTGTTTTGCGGTCAATTCCCCGGGAGTATATTGATTCGGCACGCAGTACACTGCATATTGCTTACCAGCACACTTCACATGGCACACATGTATCAAGAGGCGTATTTGGGTTACAGGATTATAAAGATGGTGACCGGTCACTTTTTGGCATTACAAATAACTCATTTGCTACTAACAAGCTCGATTTCAGGGATTATGCCCTCTCCTCCTACGCTGAAAGCGGAACAGATGCGGCCGATTTAAGCAGAAATGAAACTGCTTTTATTCAGGCAACCCGAAATTTCCTTGACGATCCTGACAATGCCGTAATCAACGTTGTGATGTGGTCGTGGTGCAATATTGCAGAGCATAATGTTTCTGATAATTACCTTCCGGGAATGGAAACCCTTATCTCAGAATATGGAGCAAACGGCACAAAAATAGGCACCGGTTCAGGTCAGAGAGAAACACCTGTAACATTTGTTTTTATGACCGGACATGCTAATGCAGGCTCCAATGTTGGTGATGGCAAGCCAAAAAACCAGGCAGAACT
>JAGGXD010000257.1 GCA_021163295.1 Bacteroidales bacterium | reverse complement strand
GTATTGCTTCATATACCAGTATCTGAGGATTCCAATTATTAAGTTTAACTAATTCAAAAAACAGAACGATTACAATTAAACTTGTAAGATTTAAAATAGTACCAAATTTTTTCATTTTAAAAAATTTAAACAGTTAGTAAATAATTGATTGCCATTTTGGTGTAAATAGTTATACTCAAATATATTATTCGATTTTTTTCAGCTTCACAACTCTTCCAAAAGCCTGATTAACATCCATGCCTGTTACTTCATTTTTTTCATTAAATTGAAAAAAAATTGTACTTCTTTTACTTTCAGCGAAAAAACTGAATTTCGATTCCGGTTTGATTTCAGTCTGACTCCATTGATCTCCTTTTCTTGGAGGTCTTTCGTAATAAAGTTTCCCTTCGCTTAAAGAGATCTTTCTTTTACCCGGACTTGCCACAAACTGATATACTCCTGTATATTTTTTTAATTGCTCACCGGTTAACTGAATTGCTATTCTCTCTTTACCATCAACTTCATACCCCAGTATTATATCTGCAATTAAATTCCCTAATACATCTGAAGGCAGCTTAAAATATATATCTGAACGATTTTTTAATATTACTATATACAAGTCCTCATCAGCAATATACATGGTGAAGCTTTGAAATCCATATACTCCCCCATCATGATAAAACCTGGTTCTATCCCGATATTTATCCATAAACCAGCCTATTCCATAATTTGTTTGAGATCCATCATTTAACCTATATGGAGTAAAACACTTTTTTAAATTATTGTCGCTAATAATTGCTCCGGACAGTAAAGATTCTTTCCATTTTGCCATATCATCCACACAACTAATAATATCGCCGGCTCCATAAGTATGCGTCATACTCATATATTCAGCAGTTTTAAGCATTTCAATTTCTTTTCGATATCCATTTACGAGTCCGGGGATAACCGATTCGTCATCAGCAAAACAAGTGTTTACCATACCGATGGGTTGGAATATGTTTTCCTTAATAAATTTGTGAAATGGTTCTTTGGTTATACTCTCAATAATTCTTGCTAATAATGTATAACCGGAATTAGAATATTCCCATTTATTGCCCGGCTCAAAATCAAGTGGCTTATTTAAAATTATATCAACCAATTCTTCCGGAGTGTAAGGATCTCTAATTACTTTTTCTCCATTATTAAAACCTGTATAATTTTTGATCCCTGAAGTATGAGTTAATAAATGCTTTATTTTTACACCTTTATATTCTAATGAATAACCCGGGAAGAATTTAAATATTGAATCTTCGAGTGAAAGTTTTCCCTGTTCCTCCAACATTAAAATTGCTACTGCTATAAACTGTTTAGAAACAGAACCCAGCTTAAAACACATATCCGGTTCCATTTTCACATTAAGCTCAACGTTAGCCAGTCCAAAAGCATTTCTATATAACGTCTCACCATCTTTGACAGCGATAACAGCTGCCCCGGGCATCTCAGATTCAAATACATTACTTAGCTCTTTGTCAATCTTATATTGAATAGATGATTCTTTTAACTCAGAACATGAATCGAAAAGTAAAAGACCAATTACCAATCCTGTCAGACTTACCTTTTTCATTTTTTTATTTGCTTTAGAATTTCAGATCAAATGTACAGGCAGGAAAAGGCATAAACAATAGGGCAGTCTTCTCATTTTAAAGAATAGGAATGGTTTCCTATAAAAATTCCGGTATTATCATTTATTTGATATTCAGTTAATTCAGGAGTAATATTTTGGTTTAATTAAAAATCAGGGGATTTAAACCTGTTAACCCCGTTTCAGATATTAAATAGAACTAAAAATGTGGTTATATTTGACCATGAATTAATAAGATGCTGGAACACATTATAATATTATCATATGTAATTTTATTAACAGGTATAGTCTGGCTGATTTTCTATATTAATAGTTCATATAGATTATATCCATACAAATTTTTACGATCGATCAGGACATATAATATAGTAGTCCTAATTCTATTAATATTAAGATTTTCTTTTTTCTATGTCAGAGAAAATCTACTCCTGTATATTGAACCCGGTTTATCACCCATTTATTTAAACGTATTAACATTTTCTATATCCATAGTAACTCTGTTATTAGTTTATTTTATGTTAAACATTTTATTAAATTTTAATAATAAATCTTTTACAAAATCACAAAATATCAAAGCTTTTATTGCAGGGATTTTTATTACTTCTATCTATATTTTGACCAGTTTCTTTCCTGAAAAGACTAATTTTTCATTTAGCTGGTTAGATACCATAATAAAAAATGTGTTTCTATTTAATTTAATAGTTAATACTCTTGAGTTCTTAATAATAATTAGCTTTTACTTTTTTTGGAGCAACAGGATTGAAGATATGTACAGAAAGAGGATAGGGAGGTTATTTGCATTATTTTATATTATATGCAATAGTATATCATTATTAGCTCTAATATTTATTATGCAAATCTATATGACGCCATTGTTAAGATGGGCAATTCAGTTATTTATATTGTTCTTGTATCTTTTAACTCCCTTTTTATGGATAAAGTTTGTATTTCTTAAGTATGCTCAAACAATGTCGAGACTAATTAATTCTAGTGTACTATTAGAATCTATTTATAATAAATACAATATTTCAGAAAGGGAGAAAGAGATCATTCAGCTTATAATTGATGGAAAAGGGAATAATGATATTAAGGAGCAATTATTTATTTCTTACCATACTGTTAAAAACCATCTCTCAAATATTTACAAAAAAATAAATGTTAAGAACCGGCATGAACTTGTTCATCTGTTTATGAAATCCGGGGACATTTAAATTAAAACCGGAGAGCTGACGCAGTCAGCATCCGGGTTTTTTGTCTCTTTTACTTTCTTACCTTTACGGGATATGGTGGTCTTTCAGGTTTAACAGGAGGATTTTCCTCAAGTTCATTAAGAATAACCTCAATTGCTTTCTCCAGTTGGGGATCATGACCATTAATCACTTCAGCAGGCCATTGTTCAACCTCAATATCGGGTGGCACTCCTACATTTTCAACTACCCAGCCATCTTCTGTCCAGATAGCAAGGTTAGGAGCAGTAACGTAACCACCATCCATCAGGACAGGAAATCCAAGAGTTCCAACCAATCCACCCCATGTTCGTTTTCCTATTAATTTACCCAGCTTAAACTTACGAAACATCCATGGAAGCAAGTCACCTCCTGAACCGGCTGTTTCGTCAATAAGCATAACCTTAGGACCCTGAATTGATGCACTTGGAGTTTTCAAATCGTTACCATAGCGCATATTCCAGTACGATACAAAAGGACGCCTTAACAGATCGATATAGTAATCTGCCACACTTCCCCCGCCATTAAACCTTTCATCTACAATAATAGCATCTTTATGGACCTGTGGGAAAAAGTAACGCTTGAAATACGTATGGCCAAGAGTTGTAGTATTTGGTACATAAACATATGCTACCCTGCCGTTGGTAGCTTTGTTAACTTTTTTAATATTTCCTTCAACCCAATCCCTGTTTCGTAAAGAACTTTCACTACTCACCGGAACAACTTTGACTGTTCTGGAGCCGGAGTTATCCGGATTCGGACCAACAGTTAATTCCACAATCTTACCTGCTCTGTTTTCAAACATACTAAATAAATTTGTTGATGAAAGCAGTTCATGTCCGTTCACTGCTAACAGATACTCACCTGCTTTAACATTCACACCAGGCTCAGTCAAAGGAGACCTCAGATCAGGATTCCAGTTCAGTCCACCAAAAACTTTTTTAAACTTATACCGTCCATTATCAACAGTATAATCAGCACCTAACAAACCACCGCCAATACGCTCAGGATCGAAATAATAATCTCCACCACCTACTCGGTGATGTCCGACCGAAAGCTCACTGCACATCCACTGGATCACACGGTTAAGATCGCTCCGGCATGACAGATGAGGCAGAAAAACAGAATATTTCTCCTTCATAGCGTTCCAGTCAACACCATGCATATTGGTTGCATAGAAATAATCTCTGTTTATACGCCAGGCTTCATCAAATATCTGATTCCATTCATTTTTGGGGTTTATCCTTACTTCAATAGAGTTTATTTTTAACTTCCCCTTACCTTCTTCTTTCTTACCTGACACAGGAACAATGTCCCATGTCGCGTCAGAGGCATAAAGTATCATCTTTTTATCGTGTGAAATCTGGTACCTGTTTACTTCAGAGAGGATCACTTTATCCTTCCGGTTTTCAAGGTCATATTTGTGTAATTTTGTATCATCTGCGTAAGGTCCCCCTGCTGTAGCAGGAGCTTCCAGATAATACACCTGACCTTCCTCTCCTACCTGGAGATTAAAATAGTTGCCTGAACTTACCGGCAAGGCAATTATCCTCTGGTTTATGCCATCAAAATCTATGGAAAGAGGTTTCTTTTTCTCCTGTTTTTCTTTTTCCTCATTGTTGTCGTTGCCATTTTTTTCCAGTTCAGCTTCTTTAACTTCTTCTTCATCACTCTCTTTAGCAAGAGGCGAAGGAATATCCTCCTGCAGAGTAACCAGATAAATATCCTTGCTCATTATCATATCCGTATTCGACATCGCAAACCACTGCTTTACAGGACCAGCATCTGTTGAGGCAAAAAAGTATAAATACTTACCACTTTTATCAAAAACAGGATCGCTTACTTCACTCATTCCATCTGTGATAGGATATGATTTTTTATCACTAAGCGAATAGACATACACTTTTTGAATATATGCTTCAGTATTCATGGTATAAACAATCCATTTCGAATCGTGCGACCAGACACCATGTATTGTTCCAAAGGCACCGGGTGCATACAAACTTTCAGAAGCAATATTATTGATTGTGCCCGATCCCAGATCAATCCAGTAAAGATTCCTGGCATTATCAGTAAACGTTAGTTTTTTATTGTCAGGCGACCAAACAGGTAATGCATAAAAGCCCGATCCGTTTAACTTAAATTTCCTGGTTTCCCCTTTACCATCCTGTTTCGAGACATGAAGTTCATATTCACCTGATTCATCGGAAAAATAAGCGATCAATTTACCGTCAGGTGACCAGACCGGTGATCTTTCATGCACACCGGTTGTATTGGTAATATTACGCGGATCACCTTTCTCGGCAGGAACTGTAATTATCTCACCTCTGAATTCAAAAACTGCTCTTGCTCCTGTTGGAGAGATAGATGAATTCCTGATATAACGGGAACCTTTAACATAACGGGGACGAACTTCCAACAGATCGATTGCAACACCAACGGTTAATTTTTCACTCTGCAAGTCCTGTAAATTCAGAATATGAATATATGCTGCCTGTTCATATATTATCTTATTTTTATATGCAGCAGCATTTAAAATTGGAAAGTCAGAATATTGAGTTAGTTGTTCAATTTCTTTACTGTTAATATCATATGAAAACAGGTTAAATTCCCCATTCCTGTCTGAACGGAAATACACCACGTCTCCTATCCACATAGGATCTGTATCGTTACAACGACCATCAGGCTGGGGGATTTTCACTACTGAATGATCAGCAAATGTGTAAAGCCATATTGTTGTCACAGTTCCTCCCCTGTAATGTTTCCATTGATGAAAACGTTCTCCTAAAGGTGTGTAAGCTAATCTTTTGCCATCAGGAGAATAAGTTGCCTTATAGGCATTTGGAATTTTTAATGATTCAGGGAACCCACCATTAATTGGTACTGTAAATAATTGAAAATAACGTCTGGTAAATACAAAACGCGATGAAATAAAGAGTACGGACGAACCATCCGGGGTAAACCCGCGAACGATATCTGCCCCGGGATGCCATGTAAGCCTTTTCGGAACTCCTCCCTCAGATGAAACAACAAAAACATCAGTATTCCCATCGTATTGTGCACTGAACGCTATAAGTTTCCCATCAGGAGAAAAAACAGGATCAGATTCAACCCCATCATCCGATGTCAAACGGTGCACATTAGAACCATCAACACCGGCAATCCATAAATCCCCGGCATAAACAAAAGCAATATGGTTATCGCTTATTGCAGGCTGAGTCAATAATTTTGTGTCATTAATATCAATTCCATTAACCAATAATGAGGTACAAAACACAAAAATAGTCATAGCTAAAAGACAGATTAACTTTTTCATAACATGTTTTTCTAGATTTTGTAATAAAAGACAATTAAACTTTATTAATAAAGGTACAATTTAACCCGATTTATTCACAAATAAAAACAGTCAACATATAAAGGTCAGACAGACGGTGAAATAAACTGATTGTTTTCATTTTGATTTTCAACTTAAAACTTCCTCTATTTATCTAAGCTAAAAATAATGTAGCCGTGCCACTCCAATTACCGGAGTCTGCTTATATTAAAAACCCCAGTACCAGATAAAGAAGTGCTGTAGCAACTCCTGCTGTCAGGGCATATGGAAGCTGCGTTTTGACATGATCGATATGGTCGCTGGCTGAGGCCATGGATGAAATGATAGTTGTATCGGATATAGGAGAGCAATGATCGCCGAAAACACCTCCGCCCAAAGCAGCAGCAATCGTCATATATACATTTGAATCCAGTGTCTGCGCTACCGGAACAGCAATGGATATCATAATAGCAAATGTACCCCAGGAGGTGCCGGTTGAAAAGGCTATAAAACAGCTTACCAGGAAAATGATAAAAGGCACCAGGTGAGGTGACAACCAGCTTTTCGAAACAGATGCAATATATAGCCCGGTGCCCAGTTCATTACATAAATTACCAATAGTAAAAGCAAGAACCATCAGGAATGACAGAGGAACCATCCCTGACATGCCTTTTAATGTAAGATCAATCAGTTCTTTCCCTGTTAGTAACTTTTGAACAGCATACAAAACCGAGCTTACCAATAATGTAATAATAACAGAGTATAACACAGAAGCAGCACCGGATGAGTGTCCAATAGCTTCAAATACCATAGTAAAGAATGCTTTCCCTTCAGGGTTTTCCACTCCATCCCAACCTGTATAAATCAACATCAGTGGCATCACAAATACCATTACTAAAACAGGAACCAGCATATTTACAGGTCTTAGAGGAATACTTTTTTTCGACTCCATAAAAGTAATTTCTGAAGACATCATGGGTTTAGCATTATCTGCCAATACTTTTCCCTCAGTAATAGCCCGGATCTCAGCTTTCCGCATTGGTCCGAAATCCTTTTTGCTTAGAATAATATAAAATACCAGAACAACTGTAAGAATCGGATAAAAATTAAAAGGAATTGCCTTAAACAGAACAGGAAAAGGATGCTCAAAACCCTGCACAATCAGTAATCCCATAATAAACCCACCCCATGCATTTAAAGGAATAAGGATACTTGACGGTGCTGAAGTGGAATCTGCCAGATACGCCAGTTTTTCGCGTGATATTTTTAATTTGTCGCAAACAGGACGATAAAGAGCACCCACTGTAAGAGCCGATATATTTGATTCAACGAAAATGATCAGACCGGTTAATGCTGTTAATATCTGTACTTTCGTCCTCATCCATCCCGAATTATTTCCGGCAGTTTTTTGCAGATATTTATTCACCCGCAGGATAAATCCTTCTACCCCACCCGACCTCTGGATAAAAGCAATTAATGAGCCAATCAGGAGAGTAAATATAATTGTCTGAGTGCTGCTCTCATTTTGAAATACACCCACAATAGCTTTTACAGTGTCAAATGTTCCGGCAATTGGATTTCCACCATTTATAATAACCCATCCCAGCCAGATACCAAATATCAGTGAAACATATACCTGCTTTGTGCGAATAGCAAGTATAATTGCAATAATAGGGGGAATAAGTGACCAGAAACCAAAATTTTCCATAATAATCGTTAAAAATCCGGCTAAATTTATAAAATAATCCATCCTTTTTCTTTTCTTAACAAAATAATTCTGTTTTATCACTATACAATATCCTTAATAGAATACACTGATGAAAAAATCGAAGAAACTCTTCTCCACCTTCAAACATATCCCCCGATTAAATTTTTCTATACTTCCCACCCCGCTGCATAATCTGGATAACCTGAGCAATAAATGGGACAGGAACCTATATTGTAAGCGGGATGATATGACAGGTTTTGCTTTTGGAGGGAATAAGACACGAAAACTGGATTATCTTATCAAAGATGCACTGAATAAGGGTTATGACAGCATTGTAACATTTGGCAGTAATCAATCGAACTGGTGCAGGATGACTGGTGCAGCCGGATCGGTCAGTGGCATGGATGTACACCTTATTCTTGCCGGGTTAAAGCCCGAAAAACCAACTGCTAATATAAAACTGGATTTATTATGCGGGGCCAGGATCATTCATCTTGACACCGAAGAAGAACATTTGCTTGAAGAGGCTGCATTGGAACATGTAGAAAAACTAAAAAAAGAGGGATATAAGCCCTATTATCTGGCTGTAGGTGGCTCAAATGCAATAGGGGCACTTGGCTATGTTAATGCCTTTTGTGAAATACTGGAATTCAGCGAAAAAACAGGCATCTGTTTTTCAAAAATAATTGTTGCAACAGGTTCTTCAGGAACCCAGGCAGGATTGATAGCAGGGCAACTGATTAGCGGGTGGGAAGGATCTGTTATTGGAATGTCTGTATCAAGAAAACGGGAAGAACAGGAAGAAAAAGTACTGCAAGTGGTAATGGATACCTGCCAATTGTTGAATATACAATGTAAAACAGACATAGCAAAAAAGTTCACAACTGTTGACGATAACTATCTTGGAGAAGGCTACCGGATAAACACAAAAGATTGCGAAAAGGCAATAGAATTATTCGCCCGTGAAGAAGGAATTTTCCTTGATGAAGTATATACAGGTAAAGCAGCTGCAGGTTTAATAGATTACCTGAATAAAGGAAAAATCAGGAAGTCTGAAAATGTCCTGTTTTTACACACAGGAGGAAATATTCAGCTATTTGAGTGAACTCGTAACCCGAAACTCGTAACATTTTAGTCACTTTAGGCACTGAATAGTTACGATTCTTTTATATGAAGCAGAATATTGTATTTTTGTGTCTTTTGTTACTTAATAATAAATTATAACATTTCAATTTATGGGTATTTTGATCCCCCTGATCCTGATCGCCATTAGTTGCTTAATTATTGGAAAATCGGCAACTAGTTTTACAACAGCATCCAACTATCTGGGAAGAAATCTGTCTAAAGGGGTTAAAGGGGCTACCATTAATGCAATTGCAAGCTCAATGCCTGAGCTTTTAACCACACTGTTTTTCCTTTTTTATCTTAATGATATTGATGGGTTCTCGGGGGGTATTGGAATTACTGCCGGTAGTGCAACATTTAATATAATGATTATTCCTGCACTTGTATTTATTGTTGTGTTAATGAAGAATAAAAAAATATCAATATCGAAAAAAACCCTGATAAGAGACAGTATATTTCTGTTTGTTACAGAGGTGGTATTTATAAATATTATTAGCAGACAGACTATTTTTTGGTGGCACGGATTAATTTTTATTTTACTCTATCTGGCTTATATTATGTACATGTTTCTCCCAATATTTGGAAATAATAGTAATTTTCCCAAAACTCAAAGAGGAATATCCAAATTTTATAACCCTGATAAAAACTCATCCTCATCTTTAAGAAACCTGCTTCTTCTAAATCTGGATAAATTAATAATCGGTAAACGAACAATAAATTCCACATCGGGATGGTGGGTTATTATAGTTAGTACTTTGGTAATGTCGATAGGATCATTTTTTTTGGTCCAGGCAACCGACTGGCTTGGAAAAGACATTTACCAGGTACCATTGCTGGGAGAATTCCATGGACTTGGAATACCATTGATATTTGTTGCCGTTATTTTATCTGCTGCAGCATCAAGTCTGCCGGATACTGTAATTTCTGTTTTAGACGCAAGAAAGGGTTATTATGATGATGCTATTTCAAATGCTCTGGGCAGCAATATTTTTGACATCTCATTTGCAATAGGTCTGCCTTTGCTTTTTTACACATTATTATTCAATCCAATTGAAATGAATTCTGAAACTATCCGGATAGGTTCAGAAATATGGGCTTTCCTGTTTATTATTACTTTATGTGCATTCCTGATATTTTTTATAGGAAAACACTTTAACAGGAAAAAAGTAATTATGTTAATCGGTTTTTATATATTATTTATGCTATTTGTAATAGGGAAAAGTTATGATCTTGAAATTGTTAATAAATTATCCCAAATTTTATTAAGAATAGTCGAAATAATTAAATTCTAATCTGCCTTTTTCACCCGGATTTTTTTCTTTGCCATGAATAAGAAACTCGTCATAGTATATTTATGGGTTATCCTGGCAACCTGCCTCTGGGGTTTGTCATTTGTATGGTTCAAAATGTTAAACGAGTATTACAGACCTTTAACAATCATTTTCCTTAGACTTACAATATCTTCTGCTTTTCTTCTTGTTTTTGCAAAACTGACAAACAGGTTACAAAGGATTAAGAAGAAAGATCTTAAATTACTATTCACCCTGGCTTTTTTCAACCCGTTTCTCTATTTTATTGGTGAGAGTTTCGGACTCACCTTTGTACATTCAACAACCGCTGCAATTATTGTATCCACCATTCCTGTTTTTACTCCATTTGCTGCTTATTACTTTTTCAGAGAAAAACTTTCATTTCTAAACTACCTGGGCATATTGGTTTCTTTTTTCGGAGTATTGATCATAATTATTAATAAAAACTGGCATCTTGAAGCATCATTTACCGGTATCTTACTCCTGTTGCTAGCTGTTTTTTCAGGTGTTACATATTCTTTACTTATAAAGAAAATGACATCATACTATAACCCAATCAGTCTGATAACATACCAGAATATCATTGGTATAGCATATTTTCTCCCTTTGTTTCTTTTGTTCGATTTTAAAAAATTTATCCAGGTACCATTATCAGCCGATATTATAATACCTGTAATCGAGCTGGCAATATTTGCATCCTCATTTGCTTTTATCTTCTTTGTTATCGGCATAAGAGAACTGGGAGCAATCAGGGCAAATATTTTCGCTAACCTGATCCCTGTCTTTACTGCAATATTTGCATTCTTCCTGCTAAATGAGATATTACCGGCTAGAAAAATCCTCGGCATTGTAATTGTAATAGCAGGTGTTTTCATCTCACAATACCGGTCAAAGTACCATAGAAATATTCGACAATAATATATTTTAATAATCGGTGCCGGGTGCTGGGTGCTGGTTACGGGTTAAGACGTTTAACCCTCCGGGAATGATCTTCACATCAACAATTCTGCCAGTTATTTTAGGTTCGCCATCAAAATGCACATATCCGGGTGATTCCCTTTCAACGTTTACCTCCTTACATTTTACTATCTCAACATAATTGCTTGAATCGATAGTTTTCGTTAGTAACCGTATTCCAATATTCAGTGCTTTATAAAAAGGGAATGGCGATAACAAAGTAACATCCAATAAGCCATCCTTAATACTGGCTTGTGGAGCAATAGATGCTCTGTTTCCGTATTGCGAACTGTTTGCAAATGTAATAAGGAACAGCTCCCTGGTTATCTCACTACCATCAATTCTGATAATATATTTCTGTGGTGTATAAGATAAAAAACGCGCCAGGATTAGTCGCAGATAAGAGAAAAAACCACGTTTCCCCAAAAGAGAAAATTCATATCCAATCTTTGCATCAAAACCAATACCGGCTGTACAGAAAAATGGAGTACCATTTAATATTCCATAATCAACAGCTACAGGATGAGCATTTCTTAATAAATCAATGGCACCGGGCAAATTCAAAGGGATACCCAGGTGCCGGGCAAAACCGTTCCCTGAACCTGTCGGGATAATTCCTACAGCTGCTTCCGTATTCATTACCCCCCGTGCAACTTCATTCACTGTACCATCACCTCCTACTGCAACAAATCTTTTTATACCCTCTTTAACCTTTTCCTTTACAATAATGGTTGCCTTACCCTGTTTACCCGTTTCAAAAAAATCGGTTTCAGGGAAAGCGTGGCCGGTCAGTTTCATGATCTCCTCCTTTATATTCCTGTGCTTCCTGTTACCAGCTATGGGGTTAATAATAAAAACTGTTTTTTCCAAAATAGAAGATTATATATTTAACAACCCAAAGGTATATTCACTTCATGAATAAAAAAAGGTTATTCTGGAATAATGAAATTACACTTTATTTTAATAATTTTCGTTCTAAAAATTATAAACAAGTCTGTTTCCTTGAAATTTCTTTTGCTGAATGAGAGAATTACTAAAAATACTACTGCTGCTTTTTGTCAGTATTCAGTTATATCCTCAAACGGGAGGCACCAGTACATACCAGTTTCTAACCCTTCCTGTATCAGGCAGAATTGCATCCCTTGGTGGCAAAATGATCACTGTTCCCGGAAGCGATCTGAATCTCACTTTTTCAAATCCATCACTTCTTAATAAAGAAATGAATAATGAGTTGGTTCTGAATTATTCGGGATATTTTGCAGACATTCGATACGGGTATGCAGCATACTCACATTCATTCGGAAAGTTCGGGAATTTCGCAGCAGGTATTCATTTTATTGATTATGGTGAATTTATCGCAGCCGACGAGACAGGTATTATTACCGGGAAATTCCAGGCATCTGAACATGCTTTTCATATTACATGGTCTATACCTATTGACAGTACTATATCTGTTGGTATCAGTCTGAAACCTGTATTATCAACTTTTGAAAGATACCGGTCAACGGGAATAGTTGCCGATTTCGGGATTTCTTATATCAGCATGAACCGGTTATTTGCAGCTTCTTTTACTGTAAATAACTTAGGGCGGCAAATATCGACCTATTATGGGGGGAGTCATGAACCACCTCCTTTCGAAATCCAGGTTGCAGTTTCGAATAAGCTGGAGCATGCTCCCTTCAGGCTTTTCCTTACAGCTCATAGTCTTCAACAATATGATCTGCTGCCTCCCGAAAAAAACACCTATTCAAATAACGGGTATAATAATTCCGAAAAAGAATCGTCAGGAATCGAAATTTTTGGCGACAATCTTATGAGACATATTATAATGGGACTGGAGTTTATTCCCTTCGAGAACTTTGCCCTGCGTTTTGGTTATAATTACCAAAGGAGACAAGAGCTAAAAATACCTACAAGAATTTCAACTGTTGGATTTTCATGGGGTTTCGGTCTCAAAATCTCACATTTCAGACTGGATTACGGAAGGGCAACTTACCATTTGGCAGGTGCTTCCAACCATTTCTCCTTTAGCACTAATATGGGGAAACTGTATCAGAAAGTCTTTAATTGAAGAAATGAGTGAATGAGTGAATGAGAAAATTCTTTTTTTAACTTTGCCGACAAATGAGAACCTCAAATAAAAATAATCTGACAATAGCTGTTGACGGGTATTCATCCTGTGGCAAAAGCACATTTGCCAAAGAGATTGCCAGGAAGCTTAATTATAAATATATTGATAGCGGAGCAATGTACAGGGCTATTACACTCCTGTGTTCAAAAAAAAATATTATTAGCGGAGAAAAAATTAATATAAAAGCACTGGAATTACTTCTGGCTGACACAGATATTGATTTCCGGTTCACGGAAACCAGAAACAGGCATGAAACTTTCCTGAACGGCAAGAATGTTGAAGATGAGATAAGAACTGCGGGTGTTTCAGATTATGTAAGCCAGGTAAGCGAAATTGGGCAGGTCAGGGAAAAAATGGTATTAATCCAAAGAAGGTATGGAAAAGAGGGAGGAATAGTTATGGATGGCAGGGATATTGGCACAGTTGTATTTCCTGATGCTGATTTAAAAATTTTCATGACTGCCAACCCGGAAATCAGAGCTGAAAGAAGATACAAAGAACTAAAGGGAAAAGGAATTGATACTGACTTTGAAGCAGTGAAGAAGAATATTGAAAAAAGGGATCATATTGACTCGAGCAGGAAAATCAGTCCGTTAAAAAAAGCTGCTGATGCCATAGTGCTTGATAACAGTAATATGACTGTACCGGAGCAAATGGAATGGTTTGAAGAATTGCTTATTAAATTGAACTATGAAAATTGAAATAGATCAGGAATCCGGATTTTGCTTTGGGGTTGAAGAAGTAATTAAAACTGCAGAAGATATCCTGAAAAAAGAAGGCAACCTCTATTGTTTGGGGGAAATAGTTCATAATCAACGTGAAATGGAGCGGCTTATGTCCCTGGGACTGGTAACTATTGATTATGAAACCTACAGAAATATGAAAAACTGCAAGGTTCTGATCAGAGCACATGGAGAACCCCCTGAAACCTACAAAATTGCAAAGAAAAACAATATTCAGCTAATTGATGGAACCTGCCCTATTGTTGACCGTCTTCAGAAAAAAGTCAGAACAGGCTATGAGAAAATGAAAAAAACCGATGGACAGGTAGTTATCTTCGGAAAAGAAAAACATGCAGAAGTCATTGGATTGAAAGGTCAGTCAGAAGGCAAAGCAATTGTAATTAATCATTTGCAAGAACTTGATCAAATCGATTTTTCCAAACCAATTGTTCTTTATTCCCAAACAACCCGTAACAGGAAAGAATACCGGGAGCTGAGTAAAGAGATCAGGAAAAGAATAAACACAATAGAAAACGGAAAAGAATTGATAATTAACAATACTATCTGTAACCAGGTATCAAACCGTGAGCAAACTATCCGGGAATTTGCCAGGAATCATGACCTGGTATTGTTTGTCAGTGGCAAAAACAGTTCAAACGGAAAAATGTTATACCAGGTATGTAAAGAAGAGAACACGAATTCCCGGTTCATCTCAGCCGAATCAGAAATAACAAAGAGGTGGTTTGATAAAACAAAATCGGTTGGTATATGCGGTGCCACCTCAACACCGGAATGGCTAATGAAAAATGTTGCTGAAAAGGTTAAGAAGTTAAGAAGTTAATTTGTTAATTTGTAAACTGGTATTCGGCTACCGGTAACCAGAAACTATATAGGAAAATGTAGAATGAAGTAAATAGTCATTAGGTAGTCATTTAATTAATAAACAGTAATAAATATCTTAAAATTAATGGGAAAAATAAAACACATAGGAGTTTTAACATCAGGAGGGGATGCTCCCGGTATGAATGCAGCTATACGTGCTGTTGTTCGGACAGCCATTTATAATGATATTGAAGTAACAGGTATCCGGCATGGATACGAGGGACTGATTGAAGGATTCTTTAAACCCCTTAAATCGCATAGTGTAAGCGAAATAATCCAGAGGGGCGGAACTATACTTAAAACAGCACGATGCGAAGGATTTAAAACTGAGACCGGCAGAAAAAAAGCATATGATAATTTGAAAGAGCAGGGCATCGATGGCGTTGTGGCAATTGGTGGAGATGGAACTTTTACCGGTGCAAGGATATTTAATGAGGAATATGATATCCCATTTGTCGGGGTACCGGGAACGATTGATAATGATGTTTTTGGCACTGACGCAACAATAGGATATGATACTGCACTCAATACTGCTATTGAAGCCATTGATAAGATCAGGGATACTGCCAGTGCACATAACCGGTTGTTCTTTATCGAAGTTATGGGTGCCGAAGCAGGCTTTATTGCTATCCGTAGCGGGATTGCCTGTGGTGCTGAAGCAATTCTAATACCCGAATTAAAAGACCAGACTAAATCACTTAAAAAACAACTTGAGGAAGGTAAAAGACGAAAAAAATCCAGCAATATTATCATTGTCGCTGAAGGTGATGACGAAGGAGGTGCCGCAGAAATTGCAAATAAGGTAAAGGATGATTTTAAGGACTATTCTGTAAGAGTAACTGTATTAGGGCATATTCAACGAGGCGGTTCACCATCAGCTTTCGACAGGGTAACTGCAAGTAGATTGGGACATGCTGCAGTTGAAGCGCTATTGGACGACCAAAAAAGTATTATGGTGGGTTTGAAAAATAACGAAATTGTTCAAGTGCCACTCCGAAAAGCTGTTAAAACACATAAAGATGTCAACTGGGAACTCCTGGAACTGTCAAATATCCTGTCTGTTTGATGTGAAATTAATTTCTTTGCGGATAAAATAGAAATCACCGGATTGTTCCATTATAAAAAAAACATTTCCTATGGGAGAAAAATCCTGGTATGCTGATGTAATTTTTCCCTTTCCTATAAAATCTCTCTTTACCTATAAAATTCCAGGTAATCTGACCGGCAAGACCCAACCCGGTAAACGTGCTATTGTCCAATTTGGTAAAAAGAAAATTTACTCTGCACTTATCAGGAAAATACATCAAGATCCGCCTGCGGGATATTCAATTAAGGAAATTGAAGATATTCTTGATCCTGAACCTCTTATCAGCGAGAAACAATTTAGCTTCTGGGAATGGATAGCCAATTATTATATGTGTTCTTTGGGTGAGGTTATGCGTGCTGCAATTCCCTCGGGACTGAAGCTTGAAAGCGAAACACGATTCATATATAATCCGGGCTTTCAATCACGGGAAATATTAACAGATCACGAAGAATTAATTCTTCAACTGGTGAAGGGTAAAAAATCTGTTACAATCAGAGACCTTGAAAAAAGCTCAGGAGAAATAAAAGCTATTCCAACAATTAACAGTCTCTTCAATAAAAATGCAATTCAGGTCGAGGAAGCGCTCACTGAAACATACAAACCCAGGAAGGAGAAATATGTAAAATTAGGTTCGGAAATCACTGAGACGGAACTAAATGACACTCTTTCTAAACTTGTTAAAGCACCCAAACAACTCAATATTATTGAGGAGTATATTAGGAAATCCGGCGTTTTTGGCGATAATGAAGAAAAAGAGGTGCCATGGAAACAACTCCTGCAACATGCAAATGCAGGTGCACAATCATTGAATAGCCTGGTTAATAAAGGAATATTACAAACCTATGAAAAAACCATATCCCGACTTCCCTCTCCTGATTTTGTTGCTGAGGAAATAAAAATTTTAAGCGAAACACAGAAAAATGTTCTAAAAAAAACTCAGGATTCCTTTTTGAAAAACAAAGTAACTCTTCTATATGGAGTTACCGGAAGCGGCAAAACAGAAGTATATATTCATCTTATCAGGCAATATCTTAAAAAGGGAAAACAGGTTCTTTACCTTTTACCTGAAATTGCTCTGACAGCACAGATAATATACCGTCTAAGGAAAGTATTCGGACATAAAGTTGCTGTATATCACTCCCGTTATGGAGATGCAGAACGCCTGGAAATCTGGAGGAATGTGGCATCCGGCTCTGAAAAATGTAAAATAATCCTTGGAGCCCGGTCAGCAATATTTCTGCCTTACCAGAACCTCGGACTTGTTATTATTGATGAGGAACATGAAAATTCATATAAACAATTCGATCCTGCCCCAAGGTATCATGCACGGGATGCAGCTATTATGCTTGCCAATCTTAATCACTCAAATGTTCTTCTTGGAACAGCAACCCCGTCTATTGAGTCTTTTAATAATGCAAAAACCGGGAAATATGCACTTACCGAACTGCACGGGAGGTACACGGAAATAGAACTTCCGGAAATTATCATTGCTGATACAAAAGAAGCATACAGAAAGAAAAAAATGCGTTCGCATTTTACTCCTCAACTTATTGATGCTATTGAAAAAGCACTCGAAACAAACGAGCAGATCATTCTATTTCAAAACAGGCGTGGATTCTCACCATATCTCGAATGCATGTCATGCAACTGGATACCTCAATGTCCAAATTGCGCCGTAAGTCTTACTTACCATAAAGGTATCAGTAAACTTGTATGTCACTACTGCGGTTTCACTCAGCCAATACCTCCTAAATGTCCTTCCTGTGGAAATGCTACACTTAACACGCGCGGGTTTGGTACCGAGAAAATTGAAGATGAACTTGCAATATTGTACCCTGAAACACGGGTTGTCAGAATGGATATGGATACTACACGAAGGAAAAAATCATTCGAAACCATCATTAACAAGTTTGAAAACAGGGAAGTTGATATTCTTGTTGGCACGCAGATGGTTTCTAAAGGACTTGACTTTAGCAATGTTAGTGTTGTTGGTGTACTAAATGCCGATAATTTGTTTAATTTTCCCGATTTCCGTGCTTTTGAAAGAAGTTTTCAACTTTTAACACAGGTAAGCGGTCGCTCAGGAAGAAGAAATAAACAAGGCAAAGTTATTATTCAAACTTCCGAACCGAATCATCCGGTGATTAAAGATGTTCTTAATTACGATTTTATCCATTTGTATAATTCCCAGATGAAAGAAAGGGAAATATTCAATTATCCCCCATTCTGCAGGATTATAAAAATAACATTAAAACACAAAAACAGGGACGAATTAAACAGGCAGGCTAAACATCTGGGTAATAAGCTTCGGGAAACTTTTGGGGCAAGAGTACTTGGACCGGAATTTCCTCTTATTGGAAAAATTCAAAAATGGCATCTCAAAACAATAATTCTTAAAATTAAGAAAGACGGGCAAATCGGACGTGCTAAACAATTATTGACAGAGATATTGGATAAGTTCAGAGGAAAAGATACTTATCGTGCATTCCAGGTTGTCATTGATGTAGATCCAATGTAAAGTTGAGTGGGTGAGTAGGTGAGTGGGTGAGTAGGAAGAAAAGAGGTCATACAATGGTCATACGATAGTTTACAATAGTGCAATAAAAATATATCTTTGATAATTGTTAATTAACAAACAATATTCATGGTTAATAGTTCACAGGTCAGGAAGCTTTTTAAACAGTTCTCATCTTACAAGGTGCTTATTGTTGGTGATGTGATGATAGACTCTTACATGTTTGGGAAAGTGGAAAGGATATCTCCGGAGGCTCCTATTCCAATTGTAACAAGTACTCATAAAGAAAACCGGCTTGGCGGAGCAGCAAATGTTGCACTGAATATAAAATCACTTGGTGCCACTCCTCTCCTATGTTCAGTTATCGGGAAAGATGAAAAAGCTGATGTATTACTTGAAAGACTGGAAGTACAGGGAATTTCCCCTGAGGGTCTGATGCAAACTAAAAAAAGAAAAACAACAGTAAAAACAAGAGTTATCAGTCAGCATCAGCATCTGCTCAGAATTGATGAAGAGGAAAGCGATCCTTTATCAACACCTCTGGAAAAGAGATTTTTAGAAGTGATTTATAAAATACTCTCACAATCGATAGATGCTGTGATCTTTGAAGATTATGATAAGGGAATTATTACACCATCCATTATTAAGCATACTACCGAACTTGCCAACGAATATAATATACCTGTCCTGGTTGACCCGAAAAAAAGGAATTACCACCAATACAAAAACATAACGCTTTTCAAACCAAACTTCAGGGAACTGGTTGAAGGGTCAAAGACCGATTTGGACAAGTCAGATCATGATAAGCAATTTATATTGGCTAAAAAACTACATAAGACAAAAAATATTGATCTTGTATTGATCACACTTTCTGAAGCCGGTGTATTCATCAGTGACGGCGAATCTTATTCAACAATACCAGCAGAGGTAAGGGAGATCACGGATGTTTCCGGTGCCGGTGATACATTGATCGCCACGGCAAGTCTGTGCTGTGCAGCCGGATTAACACCCTTTGATATTGCCAGTATCTCGAACCTGGCAGGCGGGTTGGTATGTGAAAAATCGGGCGTTGTTCCGGTAAACCGGGATGATTTGATGGAAGAGATGCTGATAAGATTGGGCAACGATTAATTAACCTTACCTTGTGTTTTTAAAGCCTGTCTTGTATTTTTACCTTGTGTTTTTAAACTTATTGTTGTATTTTTACCTTGTGTTTTTTAACTTACTATAGCAACAATGAAGCGATCTATCACAAAAAGACTACTTTCCTGGAAAAATCAGGAAAACAGAAAGCCTTTGATAATCAGGGGAGCCCGGCAGGTGGGAAAATCATATTCGGTTATTGATTTTGGCAAGAATCATTTCGAGGGCACTGTACATATAATTGATTTAGAACAACATCCCGATTGGCATCACATCTTTAAAACTAACTTAGATGCATTAAGAATTGTTTCTGAGTTAGAAATACTACTAAACACCCGGATTTCAGCAGGAAAAGACTTACTTTTTTTTGATGAGATTCAGGCATTTCCCCGCGCTGTAACAGCCCTTAGATACTTTTATGAACAAATTCCCGATCTTCATGTTATAGCAGCAGGTTCTTTATTAGAATTTACGATGAAAAATATAAGTTTCCCGGTAGGAAGAGTACAGATATTAAATATGTTTCCCATGAGTTTCCCGGAATACCTTTATGCCCTTGATAAATCAAAAGCTGCCGAACTCATATCTGAAGCTCCGAAAAAACAACCGGAAGCTATCCATGCCATGCTTCTAAATGAGCTTCATCGATACCTGTTTATTGGTGGAATGCCTGAATGTGTTCAAACCTTTATAAATACCGGCAAATTGCATGATGTATTTGATGTACAAGGAAGTATCGTTAATACTTATCGCCAGGATTTTTCAAAATATGCACCTTACTCTGATAAAAGGTGTTTGAATGCAGTTCTTACATCAATTGCAACAAATGCCGGTCAGCAAATAAAATATTCAAGATTAGCTGAAGGATTTTCTAATCCGACAATAAAAAAAGCATTTGATCTGCTTTGTTTGGCTCAGGTTATTCATAAAATCCGGTCTGCTTCACCGGCAGGGTTACCTTTAGAAGCAACAGCATCTGAACGAAAATTTAAAGCTATTATGGTGGATATTGGTTTAATGAGATACATCAGTGGAATGCCGGCTAATTTGGAATACAGTAAATCACATCTTCTTTCCATATTCCAGGGAGCGCTTGCTGAGCAATTTGTCGGTCAGGAATTTGCAGCCGCCGGTCAGACTGATTTATATTATTGGTCAAGGGAAGCTAAAAGCAGCACTGCTGAAGTAGACTATTTATTAACGAAAGATAATCGTATTATTCCTGTTGAAGTTAAAAGCGGTCCATCAGGACGTTTAAAAAGTTTGCATCGTCTTCTGCAAACCTATCCGGACTGTAAAGAAGGATATGTTTTTTCTAACACTCATTACAGTAAACTACCTGAACAAAAATTAATATTTTTGCCACTGTATTTTGCTTATACTATGGCATTAAAATAATTAAACAAAATATACCATAATATTTCTTATTTTCGCAAAGTAAAAATTAATATTTGATATCTATTTACTAAAGTAAGCGGGGTGTAGCGCAGCACGGTAGCGCGCGTCGTTCGGGACGACGAGGTCGTGGGTTCAAATCCCGCCACCCCGACAAACCCAGAAAGGGAAAATACTGGTTGAAGCAGATAACCTGTTTGGAATAAAGTTGTTTAAAGAAGTTTTAAAGGCAGAAGAGCCTGGGGAAAATGTGATGATATCTCCCTTAAGCGTTTCCCTGGCTCTTGCCATGACCTATAATGGAGCAGACGGGGATACAAAAGTAGCAATGGAAAAAATCCTTGAGTTATACGGGCTTACCGTTGATGAGATCAATGAAAATTATAAAACACTTATCGATGCCCTGGCAAGTGTCGATCCGAAGGTCCTGATGAGCATTGCCAACTCAATCTGGTACAAGCAAGAATTTGATGTAGAACAGGATTTCATAAATGTTAATCAAGACTACTTTTATGCTGAGGTCTCACCACTGGATTTTAATGATCCGGAATCAGTTACTACTATTAACAACTGGGTTGCCAACAAGACCAACGATAAGATTACCGAGATCCTTGATGAAATACCTGTCGATGCAGTGATGTATCTTATTAATGCAATATATTTCAAAGGGATATGGAAATATGAATTTGAAGAATCCAACACTGAAGAAAAGCCCTTCTATTTAAGCGATGGAACAACAAAGGATGTTCCAATGATGGTTCAGGAAGGATCATTCAATTATTTCTCAAACGATATTTTACAGGCAGTAGAAATGCCATATGGCGCGGGCAATTACAGCATGATAATTCTGCTTCCCCAATATAATAAAACCCTTGATGATATTATTGACCAGTTAAACAATGATAACTGGAATAGCTGGTTAAGTGAGTTTTATGAAGCAGAGAAAATACAGATCCATTTACCGAAATTTAAGTTTGAATATAAAAACAAGCTAAATGATGAATTGATAAATATGGATATGGGAATTGCTTTTGATCCGTATAATGCTGATTTCTCAAAAATAAATTCTCTCGAGCAATTATTTATCTCCAGGGTAATACATAAATCATTCATAGAAGTAAACGAGGAAGGGACAGAAGCAGCAGCAGTTACAATGGTTGAAATTAGTTTAACCAGTTCCGGAGGGGAAACAGGTATTCATTTCTATGTTAATCAACCTTTTATTTTCGCAATAAAAGAAAAATACACAAACACAATAATTTTTATAGGTAAAGTAATGGAACCTGAATATGAGGATTGATACCATGCCCATTGTATTCCTGTTTGCACTGCACGCTTCCGTCATTGAAGCCAACGTTGCGGTGATAAAGCTTACACCACCACTGGAAATGGGATATACACTTGGTGGATAAAACCCTAACGGTGACACGCATTGATCATATCAATGGAAGACCAATGACCCCGCTGGGTAACTGGACAGGACATGAATCCAGTGTTAGTTTTTACGGTAAAGATCTGGGAAATGTAATAGTCAGGGGTATGATGGAAACAGCAACCCCCTTAACAAAATAATTTTTTAAACCAGGCTTCAAGCCCAGTTCATATAAAAAAAGTGTTCTGAATTTTATAAACCCGGACAAAAATGGACTGAGATATCAATATTATAAAGGCGATTGGAAAAAAGTTCCTGATTTCAGCATGTTAGAGCCGAAACGAACAGGCAAAATATTTGAAATAGGGCTTGATAAAATTCCATTCAAGCAGGACTACCATTGCCTCAACCATTCTTCGATTGCCATAAATCTAATAGAAATAACGGAATTAAAATTGAGATATAGGCCAGTAGATCCAACGGATCGTAGGTAGCCTCATACAAATTGAAATATTGTGCACTTTCAATTCCTGCGCAAACTAAAAGAAATATAAACAAGGTTTTTTTCGGTGTAAAAAAACGTATCCATGCGTTTTCTGTATAGGAAGTGAAAAGGCCCCGAAATAAAATATAATTCCACGCCGGGCCTGTTATATCCAATACATATCCTTTCCAAAAGGTTCCTAAATCAATCCATATTGTTGCCAACCCCGTTCCACCAAGAACAAACAGACCTAAGGCCCAATAGGGAGCAAAATCATCATGTTTTATTTTTTTTGGATGTGTCATGATTATCTCTTCACCTAATTTAAAAAATCAGCCTTCACGAATGTAACAATATATTCAAATTTCGACAAACGTTAAGCTTTAATGTTGATTATCAGTACTTTGTTTTTTCATCAAATTCATCAATTCCACTTATTTTTTAATCCAAACAGAGGTCTTAAAAAACCGGTCCTTCTTATTATAAATTCGTACATCGTAAAACATCCTATAGATGTAAACGCTACAGTTAAAACGAATTTTAATTCAGTTGAAATACCTAGCGGAAATATCATGAACGAGCCTAAGTAAAGGAAGATCATATGTATAATATATATTGGATATGCTCCCTGGCTCAAATAGCTTAATGCTTTACTTGGGTGATTAAGATATCTGTAAGCAAAAGCAAATATTGCAAAAATCCACATATTTGATTCGATAGCCATAAGATAATTAGGTGCTTTTAGTTCAAAATGAATTAGTCGAACTTGAAAAAGTGCTATAGCGATAAATAAAAACAGCCATCTCCATTTAAGTATGGTCTGCCAGAAAGTATTCCCACTGAAAATAAAACAAAAACCGGAAATAAATGCCAGTAGTCCCAGCAAAAATCCGTGTAATGTTTTAGAATACGTTTCATATGTTTCGGGATTTACTAATATCGCTTCTAAAATAAAAGCTGCTACTATTAACAGTAATCCCAATGGATTCTTGAACAAGTTTCTTAACCATCGGATTCTCCTGCCATTTTCATTTCTTTTTAGGTAAAAGAAAACCGGAGATAAAAGGATAACATAGATAAATATATTTGCAAGAAACCATAAATGAATTTGATTGGGTGAATATGTTATATCCTGACTGTAATATTTTTGCCATAAAAAAATGTGTATTGGAACAATGAAGAAAACTCCAAACAGGAATGGCAAAAAGATTCTTTTTGTTCTTTCAAGTATCAATTGTTTCCAACTCCTTTTTCTGATTGCAAAACAAACCCCCATTCCTGATACAAAAAACAATAAAGGTATCCTCCATACATTCATCATAGACATGGGAATCCATAATGAATCTAAAGGTTTATCACTTTGAATAAAACCGATAAATACTCCCCAGGGCTGGAAACCAATTCCAATATGATAAAGCAAAAGTAATCCAATTGCTATTACCCTCAGCCAATCTATATCGTATCTTCTGGTTGTTGTTGACATTTTCTTATTGTTTAAAGTTTAATTATCGCAATATCTCGGCAATCTTCGGACGGGTCAGTTCAATATATTCATAGTCCAGTTTTAATCCCAGCGGTCCCAGGTCTTTACTGAACTG
>JAGGXD010000241.1 GCA_021163295.1 Bacteroidales bacterium | reverse complement strand
TAATCCCATACCATGTTGATACAGGTCCTGATAGCCAGTTGGTATTATCTGTCCAGTTTGCTCCATTGGTACTATCATAGAGGGCAACCAGGGCGAGGGAGTCCTGCTGTAAGGGAGAATAATTAACAAAAACATTTATTGGGTGACTGTATAGGGCTAAATCAGTAGCTACAGTATTGGTTATTTCACATGTATATGCTCCGCTATCAGATAAGGCAAGAGGATTGATTATATAAGTGCTGTCACTGGAAAGACTTCCGATATTTGTTCCGTCTTTTTTCCACTGGTATTGGTTGCTGGCACCTCCGGTTGAGACAGATAGTGTAAAACTTGTTCCTAAATAAACAGTTGTATCAATTATTTCTCCCACACTGTCCTGGGGAGAATAGATGAATGCAGTACTAGCAATCCCAATGTTAGGTTCAATATCTTTGAAAGTAAATTTGTTATTTTGAATATTTAGTTCGGCTAAAGAAGTCAATGAAGAAAGATCCGGTAAATCTGTAAATTCATTACCCCAAAGCCATAAACCATGCAAGTTGGTCAGGTTTAGAATTTCTATAGGAATTGCCCCTGATAGACTATTATCATAAATAAAAAAGTCATTAAGATTTATCAAATTACCAATTTCAGGAGGTAAAGTGCCAACAAGTAAATTGTCGGAAAGCTTTAAGTGACGTAGATTAGTTAAATTCCAGAGTTCGGCAGGGATTGAACCTGAAATTTGATTCCACTCACAGATTAATTCTTCAAGGTTAGTTAAATCTCCAATTGCCGGAGGTAACGGTCCGCTCAGGTTGTTATTATCCAGTTGTATTCCGGTTACCCTGTCACCGGAAACAGATATCCCAAACCATGTTGAAACATTTCCTGTAAGCCAGTTTGTATTATTTGTCCAGTTTGCTCCATCGGTACTGTCATACAGGGCAACCAGGGAGAGGGAATCTGTGTATAAAGTGTTTTTAACACACCGGACAGAAAAACCACTCTTCTCATTGAGGAAGCTCTGGTAGAGGTCTGCATTACTGTAGAACAGGTACCGGTACAATGCATTTGTAGCATTGAACTCTGTTGAAGACCACCAGTTACCAGTGTTTCCAATGTTGCCGAACGTTCCATCGTAGAGACAGTGACCACCCGGAAGGGCTGTAAAACCTGATTCGTTGGTTGTGCCCGTGTTTGGACTATTCCAATGCGTTGTGTCGACTTCTTTAAGTTTTCCCCCGGCAACGTTTGCTCCGCCTAAATAATCAGTTAATGTTGTCCATTCGGTATCAGAAGGTACGTGCCAGTTGGTTGAGCATAATTTACCTGTATTTACCGTGAACCAGTTGTACAATGCACCATAAGTGGCTTTGTAAGCCTGATCATTATTATACCAGCAATAGCCTGGGGTGGTTAAATTACTCCATGTAGTAGGGTCTGTTACTAAAGGTATGGATGTACCATCATTGTATTTTGTGGTTTTCAGATTCTCCGCCATCCAAACCTGATCACCTATTTTTGTTGTTTTATAGTTGTTTCCTTCGAAATCCGTAACTATTTCACAAGGGAAGGTTGTAATTGTATCCGAAGAAATACTCATATTTCCCCAGTCATCTTTTGAGCGGATAAAATAAGTGTAGGATTGGTAGTTAGTAAGGTTAATATCAGTATAAGATGTGTCGGTTTTATTGGTTACCTCAACACTATCATGCAGTGCCAGATCGCGATAAATATAAACTTTATCCAGGTATTCCCAGTTGGTTGTATCCCAACTCAGTGTAACCTGCTTATCTTCGGGTTCGGCAATTAAGGTGTCGGGTGGGTAATAGTTGGCGTAGAGTTGAGAGATTTCTGATTCTGATAGTGGGCGGTTGTATATGTACACGTCATCCAGGAATCCGTTTAGCCAATAATCAGGTGTAAGACGTCGGCCCAGATAAATGATCTCGCTACGTAGGTTTTTTGCAATAGATAAAGAAGAACTCATTTTCCCATCAACGTAACTATTTATTTGCTGACCATTGTAAGTAACTGTCAGCATATGCCAATGATTATCATTGATAAAGTCATTGAATATGAAGTCAGTAGATGTCATGTCTGCCCAGCGGAATACAAGTCTTGGATTATCACTGTTTGCACTATGTTTATAATAAAAGTCTCCGCTTATTGTACTGATGGCTGAATATAATTCATTGGTCTCTCCCTTTACCCAGATTGAGAATGTCAGACTATCATTATCGATAAGATCAGTGTTGAACAATTCAATATAATCATCTATCCCATCAAAACTATAAGCACTATTTGTATTTTCAAATCGATCTGTAGTTATTATTGGAGCATGCCCGGTTGTATCACCATCATTCCCATTCCCGCTTTCATCGTTGGCGTTTCCATCGAAAGGGTAGTAAGCTTTCAGACTGTCAGTAAGGGTGAATTGTGCATGGATATGGTAAGTAAATAACAAAATTCCGAAAAGGATAAGAGCAATCTTTTTCATCAGGCAATAATTAATAGTGAGAGAGTATGTTTTGAAATGGCTTCGTAAGATAAGAAAAGTCAAAGATATTTTCAAATTTTAGTCGGACTCCGAACTTGAGTCGGAGTCCGACGTTCCAATCCTCGGAGTCCGGCTTAAGTCCGGGCTATGAGTTGCCAAAACAAAACGGGTTCGGGTGCCAATATTTTTGAGTAGCTTCATAAATTTTATTATCTTTGATTAAAAGAATTAAACGATGGATTTACAAGCAAAAAAACTACATTTTGTCCAGGAATTTTTAAGACTAAGAGATGAGCGATTAGTTGACAGATTAAACAATGTGCTTAGATCGGAAAGGAAGAAAAAATTTGAAAAAGAATTAAAACCATTCACGGAAAAGGAGTTTAATGAATTAATTGATAATGCTGAATCTGATGCAAGGAATGGGAAAGTTACATCTGCCAGGGAACTTAAAAATGAAATTGATTCATGGACTTAAGAGTTTTTTGGACAGATACAGCAAGATTTCAATTAGAAGAAATTTTTGATTATTACAAAGACAAAACGAATTTAAAAATTGCCCGAAAACTTGTCAATAAAATAATCGACAGAACAATCCAACTTGAGAAACATCCTTCCAGTGGACCAAAAGAACCATTACTTGTTAACAGAAAATTCGATTACAGATATTTAGTTGAAAGCAACTATAAAATAATCTACTGGATTGAAGACAATTATATAAAAATAGCAAGTGTGTTTGATTGCAGACAAAACTCTGGGAAAATAAAAGATCTGTAAAAGCCCTGTTTATACAAGTCGGACTCTGAACTCAAGTTGGGGTCCGACAAGTTTTATCCAAAAGGCAAGTAGATAAGCTTCTTTGTTTCAAAAAATGGCTCATCGAAAAGATCTTTGAGATTAAAAATTTCAACATTAGTACCGTAACCCTGAACATCTTTTTCAATATCCCCTCCGGTAAGATAAAAAATGCCGTTAGGCAAATCATTTTTTCCATTTGTACGGATGTTGCTTTTAACAAGATTAACAAATTCAGGGAATGAAGTAACTGCTCTTGAAACAACAAAGTCAAATTTTTCAGCGTATAACTCTGCTCTTACCTGTATGGCTTTTACATTGTTTAGTTCTAACTCATCGGTAATAGTAGCTACAACCCTGATCTTTTTTCCTATTGAATCGAGCAGTACAAAATCTGTTTCCGGGAACATAATAGCCAGTGGAATACCGGGAAAGCCACCTCCTGTGCCCACATCAAGAACTCTTGTCCCGGAAGCAAAATTGATTTTTGTTGCTATGCTGAGAGAAGGAAGTACATGTCTTTCATAAAGCCGGCTTATGTCTTTCCGGGATATTACATTTATTTTACGGTTCCAGAATTCATATAACTCTGATAATTCATTGAATTGCTGCTTCTGATAGTCCGTTAGGTTTTTGAAATATTTTTCTACCAGGTTAATGCCGGTCATAATATAATGAGTGAATGATAAAATGTTAATCGCTGGGATTTTTTTGCTTAAGAATATTATACAGGAGTTCCCGTGCCCTGAAAAGCTGGGCTTTAACGGTTCCTAAAGGCAGGTTTAGTTCCTCTGCAATTTCTTCGTAAGAATATTCCTTAAAATATCTAAGTTCAACCAGGTCGCGGTATCTTGGTTTAAGGGTTGTAACAACCGATCGCATGAGTGTTGCTTTTTGCTTTTTAATAAGGTCCTCTTCAGGATCAGGAACCTCAGCTATAATAATATTTGAATGCCTGTCTTTATCACCGATCTCACGATCGAGAGAGATATGGTCAATCCTTTTTTTTCGTATAAAATCGATACAATTGTTAGATGCAATTTTAAACAACCATGTACTGAATGCAAAATTTGGAGTATACTGTTCAAGATTTTTAAAAGCCTTGCTGAATGCCTCAATAGTAAGGTCTTCAGCATCACTTGCATTATTTACCATTTTTAGCAGCATATAATAAATTGCTTCCCGGTACCGGTCCATTAATTGAGCATATGCAGCCTGATCGTTTTTTTTAGCCCTTTCTATAAGTCTAACATCTAACTGTGCTTTTTCTGAAAGATTAGAATTCATATTCATTCCTTTTGCTCTGAACTAAAAATTTTTCCGATAAAAGAAAAATAAGGTTATAAAAAGGTGCCAGTATATCGAATAGGAACGAAGATAATAATAATTCTTTTTCGTTCAAACGAACCATTGCAAATTTGAAAAAAGTTAACTGAATTATGGTCCTGAATAGAAAAGCGCCAATAATCACTTCAGGGGAAACCCATTGAATAAGAAGCAGTATAAGTGTTGTATAGAATATTATTCTGCTAAAAGGTTCAATGAAAAGCAAGAATTTATGCTTGTTTTTGTAATACGCACTTGTTGTAAGATGCCTGCGTTTTTGTTTTGCCCACTCAGAAAATGTTTTTTTTGGAACTGAACGAATATGGCTCTTTTCCCCAATCTCAATTAAAGTATTTGTTTTATTTGCATTTGCATTTATGAAAAGATCGTCATCACCTGATTTTAAATGCATATGAGTTGAAAATCCACGGTTTTCAAAGAAGAAAGACCGGCGATAAGCAAGATTGCGTCCAACCCCCATGTATGGTATTCCTGCCAGGGCAAATCCAAAATATTGCATTGCAATAAAAATAGTATCATAACGTATCACCTGGTTCAGTATCCCTTTTCCCTTTTCATATCCGCCATATCCTAATACAAAAGAAACATTTTTCTTAAAGCTCTTTTGCATAGTAAAAAGCCATCGATTTGTTTCGGCATAACAATCAGCATCCGTAAGAAGCAGCCAATCATTTTTTGCAGCTTTAATGCCGATAAACAGGGCAAACTTTTTGCCGTGACCGAACTTTTTATCCTTTTTTATTGTTGAAATTTTCAGGTGTTTATGTTTTTTCTTTAAACTTTTCAATACTTGCTCTGTTTCATCTTCCGAACAATCGTTAACTACTATCACTTCGTAATCAGGATAATCCTGACTAAGAATAGAGGGCAGATGTTCTTTTAAATTGGTTGCTTCATCCTTTGCACAGATTATTATTGAAACTGGTTTTTTATGAGCACTACTATGTGGAGTTTTATAATATGCTAATCTGCCGAAAAAAAAGAAGTAATAAAATAATTGGGTAAAGAGACATAATCCGAAAAGGATAAGTAATATAAGTTCAAAAAGATCTAAATCTGGGCCGAATAAATAAATCATGAATGTTATGGAATAAAAAAAATAAAAAGTTACGAGTTACGAGTTGCCGGCATAGTTATTAAAGATTTTAGTGTTAGGCAAGTAACCAAACCTATTATTATGATTTTTTTTAAACAATACTTAAGAATATCAATTTGCAATGCTATGTTCTTATCTTTGTTGCCGAAATGAAATTTGAAATAAATTCAAGAGATACCGGATCTTCAGCGCGGGCTGGAAATCTTATTACAGATCATGGCGAGATACCCACGCCGATATTTATGCCTGTTGGTACAACAGGAACTGTAAAAGGTGTTATGAAGAGGGATCTTGAGGATGAAGTGGGGGCAAGGATAATTTTAGGAAATACTTATCATCTGTACTTAAGACCCGGAATTGAAACAATTGAAAAAGCAGGAGGATTACACAGGTTTATTAATTGGAATCGTCCAATTCTGACAGATAGTGGTGGGTACCAGGTTTTCTCATTGGCAGATAACAGGAAAATTTCAGAGAATGGTGTGGATTTTCAATCGCATATTGATGGTTCGAAACATACTTTTACACCTGAGAATGTGATTGATATTCAGAGGATCATAGGCTCGGATATTATGATGACGCTGGACGAATGTACTCCTTATCCATGTGAATTTATGTATGCGAAGGATTCGATGGAATTGACCCACAAATGGCTTGATAGATGTATAAAACAATACAATGAAACAACATCACGATATGGATTGGAACAAATGTTGTTCCCAATTGTTCAGGGAAGCATTTATAAAGATCTGAGAAAAAAATCGGCTGAAAAAATTGCAGAAGCCAACTTGCCCGGGAATGCTATCGGGGGATTGTCGGTTGGGGAGCCTGCGGAGGAAATGTATGCTATGATAGAAGTAGTTAATGACATACTTCCGGAAAGCAAACCACGTTATTTGATGGGAGTTGGAACACCTGCCAATATTCTTGAGTCAATAGCCCTGGGAGTGGATATGTTTGATTGCGTAATGCCTACCCGTAATGGCAGGAACGGTATGTTGTTCACAAGTAATGGTATTATCAACATAAAAAATAATAAATGGAAAAATGATTTTTCCCCAATTGATACTGACGGTCATTGTGAGGTTAGCAGACAATATTCAAAAGCATATTTACGACATTTAATAATTGCCAAAGAGATAACTGGTGCGGAAATCGCTAGTATTCATAATCTGAGTTTTTATCTTTGGCTTGTGAAAGAATCCCGTAACCGGATTATCAAGGGTGAATTTTCTGAATGGAAGAGAAATATGGTGGGAAAAGTGTCGCAGAGATTATAAAACAAATTAAAAATTAAAAATTAGAAATTAAAAATCAGATCGATTTTTGCTTACTTTATAAGAGGGCTTTAATAAATTAATACTTGATAATATTCTAAATGAAACGGCCAAAATTATTAATTATTGATTATTATATTATAAAGAAATTCCTGGGGACTTTCTTTTTCTCCCTGGTATTGATACTTACTATTGCAGTAGTTTTTGATTTTGCTGAGAAACTGGATGATTTTATTGAACATAATGCACCTGTAAGGGCAATTGTTTTTGATTATTATCTGAATTTTATTCCATACTTTGCTTTTTTGTTCAGTCCGCTCTTTACTTTTATTTCAGTAATTCTTTTTACATCAAAGATGGCCTATAATACTGAGATCATTGCTTTACTTAGCAATGGGATGAGCCTTAGGCGCCTTAGTGTTCCTTATTTTATTGCAGCTTCTATTATCGCCACATTTTCCTTTGTCTTAAATAATTTTGTTATTCCTCATGCCAATCGTGAAAGACTCGCGTTTGAGGAAATGTATTATCGTGATAATCCGGTACGAAATAATGAGATAAATATTCATAAACAGGTATATCCGAATATTTATATTTACATGGAGGATTACAGAAATTTTACGAAAACAGGGGATAAGTTTTCGATTGAGGAATTTAATGAGGATGGGAGTCTAAAGTCGAAATTAATGGCCGATTTTGTTAAATGGGATACAACTAAAAAGAAATGGGTTATTCGAAATTATTATATCAGGGATATAAATGGAACTGAAGAAACAATATCAACGGGAAAGTTTCTGGATACAACCCTTACAATTCATCCAGATGATTTTTCAAGAAGAGATTTGGCAGTATCTTCCCTGAATCTGAAAGAGCTTGATGAATTTATTGAACTTCAGGAATTACAGGGGGCTGAAAATCTTGATTTTTTCCTTGTTGAATGGTATGGACGGTTTGCCAATCCGTTTTCTACATTTATTTTAACAATTATCGGGTTAACTTTGTCTGCCAGGAAAATTAAGGGTGGAATTGGGATGCAGATGGGACTTGGTTTGTTCCTTAGTTTCTCTTACATATTTTTTATGCAATTTTCCCAACAATTTGCTATTGGCGGTTCTCTAAATCCTGCTCTTGCTGTATGGATACCTAATATACTTTATGCGATGATAGGAATGGTCCTCTATTATTATGCTCCGAAATAAGGAGGAGAAGGGGTGAAGAGGAGAAGAAGTGATGAGGAGAAGAGGTGATGAGGAAATGATGAGTTTATAAGTGTATAAGTTTAGGAATTGAGAAGTTTAAGATGTTTAGTATTATTAAATTACAAATAAACTTATCAACAAATCAACAAATAAACTTTTCATAAACCTGTCAAATATATTTTTTTTAATTACGATGTTTTTGTAATGTTGTACCCTTAAAAACTTTTAAAAATGGCTTTAAAAAGAAAAATCAGAGAGTTACAACAAAGGCGTGAACAGGTACTGAAAGGTGGTGGTGATAAGGCTATTGAGAAACAGATATCAATGGGCAAACTTACTGCCAGGGAACGGATTATATTTCTGCTGGATGAGGATTCTTTTAACGAATATGATCTTTTTGTTGAACATGAGGCAAGGGATTTTGATATGGACAAAAAGGTCCTTCATGGTGATGGAGTTGTTATTGGTACCGGTACTATTTATGGAGCACCGATTTGTATTTTTGCACAGGATTTTACTGTTGCCGGTGGATCACTAGGATTGATGCATTCCAGAAAGATTACAAAGATCATGGATCATGCTTTAAAAATGAGAATGCCATTGATCGGTATTAATGATTCCGGTGGAGCCAGGATACAGGAAGGTGTAAATTCACTTGCCGGTTACGGTGAGATTTTTTTCAGGAATACATTAGCTTCTGGAGTAATTCCTCAAATATCTGTTATTCTGGGCCCTTGTGCCGGTGGAGCTGTCTATTCACCTGCGTTAACTGATTTTGTTTTTGTTGTTGATAAAATATCGAAAATGTTTATTACCGGTCCTGAGGTAATTAAAACTGTACTGGGTGAAGAAATTTCTATGGAGGATCTTGGAGGGGCAAAAGTGCATAGTGAGATTACAGGGAATGCTCATTTTTATGCTGAAAGTGAAGCGAAATGTTTTGAACAGATAAAAGAACTTATCACCTATATACCATGGAATAATTCCAGGAAAGCGAAAGTTTTTAAATCAAAAGATCCGAAAAAGGAATATAAGATTGAAAATATTGTTCCTGATAACCCGAAACTGCCATATGATGTTCGTAATGTGATAAAAGCGGTTACTGACGATTCGGGGTTTCTGGAAGTACATGAACGATGGGCAGGTAATATTGTTGTAGGATTTGGCCGTATGGAAGGACAAACCATCGGTTTTGTTGCAAACCAGCCAATTGTACTGGCCGGTGTTCTTGATATTGATTCTTCTGATAAAGCAGGTAGATTTATAAGGTACTGCGATGCGTTTAATATCCCAATTGTTACACTAGTAGATCTGCCGGGTTATCTGCCTGGAGTAGATCAGGAGCATGCCGGTGTTATCAGACATGGGGCGAAAATACTTTATGCATATAGTGAAGCAACTGTCCCGAAGATTACTGTGATCCTGCGTAAAGCATATGGGGGTGGGTATATTGCCATGAACTCCAGGCATTTACGTGCTGATTTTGTTTTTGCATGGCCAGGTGCTGAGATTGCTGTTATGGGACCCGAAGGTGCGGCAAATATAATTTTCCGACGTGAAATAATGGGATCTGATGACCCTGAAAAGGTTAGAAAACAAAAAGTGAAGGAATATAAGAATAAGTTTGCTAACCCATATGTGGCGGCTTCAAAAGGGTATATCGATTCTGTGATCGAACCACAGGAGACAAGAAAGCTTCTGCTACATGCCATTGGGGTTTCCCAGAATAAATCCAGTGCCGGACCAAAGAAAAAACATGGTATTCCACCGTTTTAGCCTGCATAACACCTTTGAAGAATGTATAGTTTAAAATTTTGAATGTAAAATGAAAAAGTGGAAAAAGAAAGAAACAGAATCAAAATCTAAGTTCAAGACTTTAATTATTGATGAAACCCATTATAAAACCAATCTGATCTCTAAGTTTGAAAACAGGAAGAAATATATAGTTCCGGATGCAAAAAAAGTTATTTCTGTTATTCCGGGGACTATTGTAAAAATTTTTGTGAAAGAAGGACAAAAAGTTAAAAGAGGTGATAATATAATAATCCTGGAAGCTATGAAAATGCAAAACCGTATTAAGTCTCCACGCCCCGGGGTTGTTAAGATCATAAAAGTGAAAGAGGGTGAGAAAATAGCTAAGGGGGTGCTAATGTTGGAATTGGAGTAGTTCTTGCCATACTAAATAATGTCCAAATTGCCCCTCTGTTTCTGTTTTTTTGTCGAATAAACCGTACACTGCTGAACCGCTACCGGTTAAAGAACTGTAAATAGCTCCCATCCTGTATAGTTTTTCTTTTATTTTTTTAATGTTTGGATATTTTGAAAAAACAGGCTTTTCAAAATCATTAAAAATATTTTCTTTCCATTGACTAACAGGATATTTTATTAGTTTCTGCAGGGATAATCCGGGTTTTGAAGGAGTTATTTGTGAATAAGCTAAACCTGTGTTAATATGAATGTCAGGATATACAATCACAAGATAGAACCGGCTAAGATTGAGAGATATTCGTTGAATAATTTCTCCCCGTCCTGAAATAAATGCACTTGTGTTATTCAGAAAGAACGGACAATCACTTCCCAAACCTGATGCAATAGCATGCAGCTTTTCTTCAGTAAGTTCAATACTGAATTTATTGTTCAGAATACGTAGTAAAAATGCTGTATCCGAAGAGCCACCTCCCAAACCTGATCCGGGTGGGATTAATTTGTGCAGATGAATACTTAACGGAGGTATTGAATATTCTTTTCTTAATAATTCTGCGGTGCGAAAAACCAGGTTCTCCTCAGGAGGTGAATCAATTTTAATGCCTGTTGTTTCCAAAGAAACACCTTTTCCCGGGTCTTTTTTCTGTTCAGAAATTTCAAGTATATCAGTCAAGCCTATAGGGTATAGGATGCTTTCAATATTATGATATCCGTCAGGTCGTTTTCCGGTTACCCGTAATCCTAAATTTATTTTTGCATTGGGGAAACAGATCATTGAGTTGGATATAAAAGATATCAGAATAAAGTTTCACAAAGTAATTAAAAATGATTAAATGATAAAATGAGGAAATGGGGAAATGAGGAATAGAATAAATTTAAAATTAGAAATTAAAAATTAAAAAGTAAAGAAGCAGCATGAGGTAATGAGGAGAAGAGGTGATGATTAATAATTT